>JAFRIL010000162.1 GCA_017432845.1 Lachnospiraceae bacterium
AAAGCTCGATACGATCGATCTTCGGTTTTCGGATAAGGCCGCGGTCTGTGTCGTGCTTGCAAGCGACGGATATCCCGGAAGCTATGAAAAGGGCAAAAAGATAACCGGTTTTGAGAGATTCGACGGTTGTAACGACAGGTTCTGCTTCCATGCCGGAACAAAGTTTGACGGCTCCGACATAGTCACGAACGGAGGAAGAGTACTTGGCATAACGGCGCTCGGTGATGATATAGCAGATGCAAGGCAGCGTGCCTATGAGGCAACCGGCTGGATAGATTTTTCCAATAAGTATATGAGGACGGATATAGCGAAGATATGAATGAATCTGACAATCTCAGAAACAGTCTCATAAGAATAAGCATCCACGTTCCCAAGGTCTGCGAAAAATGCGGAGCACCTTCGCCCGAATACAAAGGTGTGGGTGAATACAAGTGCACGGAATGCGGATTCGTTATGTACGACGACTTCGGTATCGTGCGCAACTATCTTGAGGAGCACCGCGGAGCCACACAGTCCGAGGTCAGCCGTGCGACCGGTGTGCCGATGGAGACGATCAGGCAGTTCCTTCGTGAGGAAAGGCTCGAAGTTGCAGCGGGCTCCGGTGTCATGCTCTCCTGCGAGCTTTGCAGGGCACCGATAAGGAGCGGCAGATATTGTGAAGCATGTGCGAAGAAGGTGGCGATGCAGGAGGCTGCCGCCAAGAGCGCTCAGAAGAAGAACAGTGTTTCGGGATTCGGACTCGGTAAGGCAGGTGAATCCGGCGCAAGGAGATTTAGAAGATAATATGGCCCCCAAATATGATTTTGATACAGTTATTAATAGACGCGGCACATCGTGCCTGAAATATGATTTTGGTATGGCAAGGAAGGGCAGGGATGACCTGCTCCCTTTGTGGGTTGCAGACATGGATTTTGCTCTTCCGGATGAAATACTTGACGATATTGTTTCAAGGACAAGGCATGGAGTATTCGGTTATACCGATCCGGATGAAGCTTACTTCGAGGCGGTAAGAGGCTGGTATCAAAGAAGGGGCGGCTTTACGATAAAGGACGAATGGATCACGATAGCACCCGGAGTGGTTTATGCTATCGCGTGCGCCATTAAGGCATTTACAAAGCCGGATGATGCGGTGATCATACAACAGCCGGTCTATTATCCGTTTGCGGAGACTATAAGACAAAACGGCAGAAAGCTTGTTAACAATCAGCTAGTTTACAGCAACGGAAGTTATGGTATTGATTTTGATGATTTTGAAAAAAAGATAGTCGAAAACGATGTAAAGCTTTTCATCTTATGTTCTCCACACAATCCCGTGGGAAGAGTATGGACAAAGGACGAGCTTGTAAGGCTCGGTGACATATGTGTAAATCATGGGGTATATATATTCGCGGATGAGATACATTCGGATTTTGTTTATCCCGGACATAAGCATACATCGTTTATGACTCTCGGTGATAAATATACCGAAAAGCTCATACTCGGAACGAGCCCCAGCAAGACATTTAACATTGCGGGACTGCAGGTGGCAAATGTTATCATACCGGATGAGATGACAAGGAAGCGTTACCGGATGGAAAATCTTGCATCAGGTTACAGTCAGGGAAACACATTAGGACTTGAGGCAACAAAGTCCGTGTACACCAAAGGTGAGGTCTGGTTGAACGAACTGCTTGACTACCTGTGGCAGAACATTTCGTATGTCAGGGATTTTGTCAGAGACAATCTTCACGATGTCAGGTTCATAGAGCCCGAAGGCACATATCTTGTGTGGCTTGATTTTTCGGAGTATACCGACAGTCATAAGGATCTGGAAAAACTGATCGTTGATGAAGCAAAGCTGTGGCTCGATCCGGGGATCATCTTCGGTAGGGAAACCTCTTTGTTCGAGCGGATCAACATCGCCTGTCCGCGAACGCTGATAAGGCAGGCAATGGAGCAACTGTTTGAGGCTGTAAAGAGGAGAAACTGATGAGCACAAAAAGCATAGAGATGATATGCCAGAGCAGCAAAGCAGGTATTGCGGATCCGTGGGGAGCACTGAGCTTTCCGATATACCAGTCTGCAACCTTTGCTCATAAGGGACTCGGGGAGAGTACCGGCTATGACTATACAAGAATGCAGAATCCCACAAGAGAGCAGCTCGAGTATGTGGTCGCCGAGCTTGAGCACGGGATCGATGCGATCACGTTACAAAAGTTATCTATCCGGGCCTGCCCGATCATCCGGGATATGAGATATCACGCAGACAGTCCCGGGGATTCGGAGCTATGATCTCGTTCTACGTTGACTCCACAGAACTCGTGGAATACATTTTAAAGAATGTTGAGATCGCATATTTTGCGGAAAGCCTCGGCGGAACCGAGACGCTTATCACCTATCCGATAACACAGACTCATGCCGATGTTCCCAAAGACCTTCTGGAAAAAAACGGAATCACCGACAAGCTCCTGCGCATATCCGTGGGGATCGAGGGAATTGATGATCTTATCGGTGATTTTAAAAGATTGCTTACTCAGTCATATCTTTGAGCTTTCTGAATATGGCAAGCGGGTTCTTCTTTGTTTCCAGTGCCTTTTTATTATCACCGGGCAGGTACTCGGCCAGCCTGGTGTTAAGAAGCTCATCGGTTATCTTTGCCGCATCAAGTATATAATTCTCACATTGAATCTTATGCTCTGCCGAGTTCCATTTAACGTTCTTTGTAAGCGCCCTGCAGCATAGAGCTTTATGTGCTGTCCTGAACCTGTCGTGCAGTTCACGCGTGGCGGTGAATACGATACGTTCGGATTCGTAATTCTTGGTCCTTCCCGCCACAAGACCGAGGACCATCACACATCCCGTAACAGCTCCGCAACAGCACCCGGATTCGCTCAGTCCCGAACCGAAACCGGTCGATATCTTGTAATCATTCTCGGAAAATCCCAGCCCGTAAACTTCATTAAAAGCTTTTAATACGGCTTCACTGCAGTACAGGCCGTTTCTGAAATATCTGAGAGTCAGGGCGACAGCAGGGGATAGATCTGCGTAGTCTTCCTTATTGTCATCCGGTATGACGTTTTGCGGTGAGATATTGTCCACAAATTCATCAAACAGCCATGTGCTTAAGTATCTTTCGCCACAGTCCGGGAACAGCGTTACGATCCGTTTCCCCTTGTTCTCGGGACGCTTTGATAATTCAATGGCAGCCCATGCGGCAGCGGCTGATGATATTCCGACGAGCAGCCCTTCTTTTTCGGCAAGGGCATGCGCCGTTGCGCTGGCATCCTCATCGATCACAGTTATTATCTCATCAATGATGTCCATGTTCAGTACATCCGGAATAAATCCTGCACCTATTCCCTGGATTCTGTGAGGAGCAGCTATTCCGCCCGATAAAACAGCTGATTTAAACGGTTCAACGGCAACAATCTTCACATTGGGATTTCGCTGCTTTAACACTTCGCCGACACCCGTGATCGTTCCGCCGGTACCTACTCCGGCAACAAAGATATCCACCTTCCCGTCCGTATCATTCCAGATTTCTTCGGCAGTTGTGCGACGATGAATGGCAGGATTGCTTGGATTGGCGAACTGCTGAGGAATAAATGAGTTTGGGATCTCTTTTTGTAATTCCTCGGCTTTTTTAACCGATCCTTCCATTCCGTCATATGCTTCGGTAAGCACGATCTCGGCCCCTAAAGAACGCAGGATCTTCCTTCTTTCAACGCTCATCGTCTCTGGCATGGTCAGGATAAGATGATAACCGCGGATAGCACTCACAAAAGCAAGTCCTATGCCGGTATTTCCACTTGTGGGCTCGATCAGTGTATCCCCCGGTTTGATGATCCCGGCTTTTTCCGCCTCGTCGATCATGTTGAATCCGACACGGTCTTTAACACTTGAAAGAGGATTGAACATTTCCAGTTTTGCAACTACTTCGGCTCCTCCGGTGTTAACCTTATTGATCCTGACAAGAGGTGTGTTTCCGAGTAACTGGGTTAGATCTTCTGCGATTTTCATTGCTTTTCTCCTTTAATATAGATGATTTTCATGTTGTCAGTATCTTATCCTCAAATACAAAACGGTCATCGTCTATCTTTACGATCCGGCCGAGAAATGAATCGATAAGTTCATCCCCCGTTGGAGTGCAAAGATCCGATACCTCAGCGACCAGATGCAATGCTCCGTCAAAAAGAAATCCTATCCTTTGCCCCATAAAGAATGCGTCTTCTTTGCTGTGACTGATCGTGATTACGGTAAGCT
>JAFRIL010000163.1 GCA_017432845.1 Lachnospiraceae bacterium
GCCATGTACAGCCCGAGTTCCTCTACAGTCGTCTCCTTCGGATCAAACTCGCCGACTATCTGGCCTTCGTACATCACAAGTATACGGTCTGAAATGCTCATGACCTCCTCGAGTTCGAGCGATACGAGAAGTATCCCGTGTCCCGCATCCCTGTGAGCGATGATCTGCTTATGTATGAACTCTATCGCGCCTACATCAAGGCCGCGTGTCGGCTGGACCGCGATCAGAAGCTCAGGATCCTTATCGAGTTCCCTGGCGATTATGGCCTTTTGCTGATTACCGCCCGACATGCTCCTGACAATTGTTGACGCTCCCTGTCCCGATCTGATGTCGTACTGGCTGATGAGCTTTTCGGCATACTTATCGATCTCATCCTTTTTAAGGAATCCCGCCTTCGTCGAAAACTGCGGCTCATAATACCTTTGCAGGACTAGATTATATGAAAGCGGATAGTCCATCACAAGTCCGTGTTTGTGCCTGTCCTCGGGGATATGTCCCATCCTTGCGATGGAGCGCTCCCTTATCGGTGCACGCGTGATATCTTTGCCCGAAAGTGTAACGGTGCCCGATGTGCAGCTCTCGAGTCCCGACAGCCCGTATACGAGCTCGCTCTGTCCGTTGCCGTCGATCCCGGCAATACAGACGATCTCGCCGGCCCTTACGTCAAATGACACGTTATTGACGGCATTTTTATGATGCAGGCGGCTGGCGACCGAAACATTCTCAACGTGAAGGATCACGTCACCCGGTTTGGAAGGCTCTTTTTCGGCTACGAGTGAAACGTCGCGACCGACCATCATACGGGAGAGCTCATTTTCGTTCGTGTCTTTGATGTCAACGGTGCCTATGTACTTTCCGCGCCTTAGCACCGTACATCTGTCGGCTACCGCCATTATCTCAGCAAGCTTATGTGAAATGAACAGGATTGATTTTCCCTCTTTGGCGAGATTCTTCATGATCTTCATGAGCTCATCGATCTCGGCCGGTGTCAGTACGGCCGTGGGCTCATCAAATATGAGTATCTCGTTCTCGCGGTAGAGCATCTTCAATATCTCGGTCCTTTGCTGCATACCGACCGTGATGTCCTCGACAAGTGCATCGGGATCCACCATAAGACCGTACCTGTCGGACAGCTCCATTATCTTCTTTCTGGCAACGTCCTTCTGCAAAAATCCCATTTTGACCGTTTCGTCACCGAGTATGATATTGTCAAGCACCGAGAAACACTGCACAAGCTTAAAATGCTGGTGCACCATTCCGATCCCGAGATCGTTTGCATCATTGGGATTTTTGATATCAACGGTCTTGCCGTCCTTTTTTATGACTCCCGAGTCAGGCTGATACAGTCCGAACAGCACACTCATAAGAGTCGACTTGCCCGCACCGTTCTCACCGAGAAGCGCATGTATCTCGCCCTTTCTCAGCTGCAGGGTAACATTGTCATTTGCAATGATCCCGGGGAAAGTCTTGGTTATGTTCTGCATTTCTATTGCATATTCATTTGATTGAGGCATCTTCTTACCTCCGCTTTGATCGCTTGCCTGCTGATTTTTAAAAAGGCCGGAAGATATGATCTGCCGGCCTTTTTGGATCTGAAGTGATTATATTATTTGATGTTGCCCTGGAAGTTAACAGTGATGTTCGTAGCGGAAGGCTCCTCTGCGGAAGAATCGTTTGAAACGGTAACCTTACCGTTTACCATATCTGCTACGAGTGCCTTGTAATCAGCTTCCTTGAACGTGTCGTTCCATACTGTGGACTCTGCAAGTCCGACATAGTTCTTGGACATGTCTTCTGCGGATACGAGACCGAGGTTCTGGATCTGGCCTTTGTACTGATCCCACTGTCCGTCCTTGATGGCTGTAAGAAGTGTATTGACCGTAGCCTGAAGACCCTTCATTGCCGATGTGATGGTCATGCCTTCTCCGTAGCTTCCATCGATCGTTGCCTTCTGGTCAACGTCAACACCGATAACCTTGCCGCCGGTCTTGCTTGCAGCCTCTGCAGCCGATGTGAAGATACCGCCGCCGCATGCGAACACGATCTCGGTTCCGCCCTGGTACCATGTATCCATTGCAGCCGTTATATCGGAATCACCGTAGAACTGGTTACCGTATGCGTAATTGACTTCAACAGTTGCTCCCGTCTCTGCAGCAGCTGCGTCAGCACCCTGAACGAATCCGTAACCGTAACGGATAACCGCGGGAACTGCCATTCCGCCGAGGAAACCAAGCTTTGTGTATCCCATCTTGACTGCAGCATATCCTGCCATGTATCCGGGAAGTTCTTCCTGGTATACTGCCGAAAATACGTTGTCAAATGTCTTGTTGTTAAAATCGGAGCCGTCACCCTCAAGGTCATACTCGGAAACATCAAGTGCCACGAACTTAACATCAGGATATGTCTCTGCTGTTTCCTTGATAGCTCCCGCAAATGCATAACCGGGCATTACAACAACGTTATATCCGTCAGCGATAGCCTTATCGATCATGGCAACTCTTTCAGCATCCGAATCTCCTTCGGGCTTGTAGTAGGTAAAATCAACGCCGTTCGCATCTCCGAAAGCCTTACATGCTTCGTAAGTTGACTGGTTGAATGACTGGTCGGTGATATCACCGTAGTCCGTTATCATCGCTACCTTCATGTCAGCGGATGCTCCGCCGGCAGCACCTGCGCCACCGCAACCTACAAGCGAAGCCGTAACGGCAACTGCTGCAAATAACGCCAATAATCTCTTTTTCATAATCATCCCTCCATGATATGTTTATTGATGGTTACCATCTTGCTTATTATATCTCATTTGAAGGCAAAAGTCACTCTTCGGCCACCGTCTCTTCCGGTGCAGCCGCTACGCCCGAGCTGCCCACGACGTAGTTGCCGTTTGCGTCTTTTTCCATCTTGTAACGGTTGTCAAATGTCCTCATGACATCGGCTATCTCGATGTCGGCATATATCCCGGTCATGGCAAGATCGATTATAGTATTGGTGGAAAAGCACAGCACCACCGGCCTGAATATATCCTTCTTGTTTTCCGCGATAACAAGGGCTTTTTCGCCTGTGGACAGTTCCACACCCACGCCTTCCTTAAGAAGGTTGATGCTTCCGATAAGAGCATCTACGGCAGCCGGGTCAAAGTATTCGGGATTATTCTTCATCACCTTGATCTGCGCAAATTCCGACTGCGGTTCTCCGGCGCTGTTTATCGCCGTCATACGGTCGTATTCTTCGGCAACACACAGTACCTTGGCACCGATCACCATCTTGGTGCTCTTATCCACTTCCTCGCCTTTGTAATATGCATCAAGTCTCTTGTACGTCTGCAGCACAACGCGCTTTATGTTCGGAGTAGATGCAAATGCCGCTTCTATAAGGGAGATACCTTCAAACTCCGCGGCCTTTAGCTCACGCGTCTCATCCTCGGTGATATCATCTTTGACAAGAAGCTGCGGGTCCGCATTGAGCTTCCCGATATCGTGCAGTATCGCACACACGACCACCTCTGTCATCTCGTCCTTGCGAAGGTTCATCTTGTTGCTTATCATCGCACAAAGGATCGCAACGTTAAGTGAATGCTTGTATACGAAGTCTTCCTTGCTTCTAAGGTTCTGCAGGAAATTGATCTTATGATCGAGCCGTCCGTAAGCCCTGATGATATCCTCCGCCAGAGAGTATATCCTGTTGTTCTTGCCGCGTTCCAGGATGGATTTTAACTCCTCTTCGACCGAAAAGACCTTGACCATCTGGAACTTCTCAAACTCAACATCCTCCTCCGACTGGGGCGGGAGCGGTTCCGCGGGTTCAAGGATGTAGATACCGATCAGTTTGAAATTGCGCACACTCTCAATGCCCTGCTGTGTCAGCTTGGAATTACGGTCATACAAAAGCACGCCCTTGTTGTTGTAAATGGGCTTAGCCAGTCTCATTCCAATCTTAAGATCTTCTGTCTTGACGAATTTCATAGGTATTTCTCCATAAATATCTCGAATTCTTCAGGCGGGATTGGTCGGGAATAATAATATCCCTGCACTTTGTCACAGTTAATGGACTCAAGAAAATCAAGTTGCTCCTGTGTCTCAACACCCTCGGCGATGACCGCCAGCCCAAGCTGCTTGGCCATGCGCACGGATGCCTCGACGATTATCTTTCCTCTGTCGGTGGACATGATCTCATCAAGGAAGAACCTGTCGATCTTGAGCGTGTCAACAGGCGCCGCACGAAGCATGTTGAGCGACGAATATCCCGATCCGAAATCATCCATCATTATATTGAATCCGCATTTCTTCAAAGATCCCATCTCATTGAACAATTCGTCGACATCCTCCATGAAGAGATTTTCGGTGATCTCAAGTTCAAGGTATTTGGGTGCTATATCGTATTTCTTCACAAGCTCGAGCAGGATATCGGAAAGGTTCGTGTTTCCGATATGCACTCTTGAAATATTTACGGAAACGGGCAGATAGATGCCGCGCTCCTGAAGCTTATGTATGTATTCGCACGCAAGCTCCCACACATACATATCCATCTTGGTGATAAAACCATTGCTCTCAAAGAGTGCGAGGAACTGAGCCGGAACAAGGATCCCCTTGATCGGATGTTTCCATCTGACAAGAGCCTCCGCTCCGCATATCTTCTTCGTGGAAAGGTCTATCTGCGGCTGCAGGTACATGACGAATTCCTTGTTTGAAAGCGCCATGTTCATCTCTTCTTCGATCTCAGCCTGCTCACGCATCTTGAGCCTGATCACATCATCATATACCGCATAGTTCGTAAGTGCGTTGCCCTTAACCTGTTTCTTGACGGCACGGGCGCGGTCACACATGAGTCTTATCGGGATATCACGGTCGTCGACCTTGTATATGCCGTACGTAAGTGTTACGGCCATCGGGACGACTCTTGCGTTCCTGACTTCGGTAGACAGTTTTGACATATACTGAACAAGATCCTGGTCGGTCTTGTACTTAAGAAGCACCGAGAACACATCGCCCTGATATCGCTTTGCTATGGAATCCTTCGGGGATACTTCCCTGATCATCTTGCCGACCATCTGCAGCGCACGGTTTCCGGCATCGATTCCGTATCTGTCGTTGATCAGACGGAACATGTCGACATCTATGGAGATGATCACATACTTTTCATTCTCGTTCGCGCCTATTATCGCAGCCGCCTTTTTGTAGAAAGTCTCGGAATTATACAGTCCGGTGAGCGAATCGTAATCCGCACGGTACTCCATCTCCGCTTTTATCTTCATCTCGGTATTGACGTTCTGAAGCGTTCCGAGATATCTTACGGGCACATTATTAAGTCCCCTGAGCGTCTGCAGTACGATCGTGTACCATACGGGAACTCCGAACCTGTTGAATATCCTTACCGTTGACCTTTGTATCAGGGCAGATGATTTTGCGGTTTCGATGAACTTATCGAATTCTTCCCTGTCATCATCATGAACCTTAAGCGAGGAGATGAGCGACCATTCATCCGTAAGATGGCTATGGTCAACCTCAAATACATCCTCGAAGTTGGAGCACAGGTAATAACTCTTGTCGGATACCGTATATTCGTAAACGAGAATGCCGATCATGTCGTTGACGTTCTCGTACCGTTCGTAGTTAAGAGCCATATCCTTTAAGATACTGCTCTTTTCATGCATGATCTCATATTTGATCTTGGTCTCGACCGCCTCAAGACTTCTCTTCTTGTAGTCATTGAGATTCAGGCATACGACCATGACCCTCTCATCGGGCCTGCTGCCGTCCTCGTTCTCACTGTCGGGATCGTACAGCACGACCGTATACATACCGTACCATATGTATTCTCCGGCCATGTTCGACAGACGAAGTTCCGTACAAAGCGTTCTGTTTCCGGCAAGAGCATTCTGCCTGACCATGCTCGCGTCCATGGCTTCCATGAACTTCGCACGGTCCTCCTGATGGACAACCTCCATCGCAAAACGTTCGCACAGCTTCTTGTAGTTCTCTATGCGGACATCGATGAAGCTCTTGACGAACTGTTCTTTCAGACGCACGCATGTGTTCTTCGTAAGGTTGATATCCCAAATGATGTCCATCATGCGGACGAGAGACTCTTTCGAACGATTTTCACTCTCGGTCATGGCGGCTATCTGAGTCTCGATATCTTCCTTGACGGAAGCGATCAGATAAACACTCTTACCGTTACGCATCGTTATGCGGTTGGCGCGCATGGGGATCGTGGATCGAAGTGACGGAGAATAGACGTTACAGTCGAACGATGTCTGCGATTTGTCCATCTGCATTATCGGACAGTCGTGACACGGTTCCTCGTAGCCTTTTATCTTGGCATAACACATGCCTTCACATTTATTGGCAAGCCTCTCTTCGAGCACTTCATTCCTGTAGAGAAGCTGGTAGTTGTCATCAACCGCATACGCCCATGAGCTCATCGGATCAAGTATGTTCCTGATCATCTCCATCTCTTTCGTGGAGAGGATCGGGTTGACCGATGTATCGAGCCTTTCCATGTCGCTCGTGTACAGGACGTAGTTGTCCTTACCGCTTGACTTGGCGTCATTTAACGCAGACAATGCCCTAGCCTGCAGTCTCTCAAGTGTCGCCTCCTTGCCATGCATCGCGGCGATACCGATGCTGACGGTAATGAACCCGTTATTTGAAAAATCACTCCATACGTCCTTGACCGTCTGCCTGATGTAAGCGGCACGCTCGAGCAGAATGTTCGTCGCCCGGACACCCTTCATGAGAATGCCGAACCTGTCAACATCTATACGTCCGATAACGTCGGAACCGCGGAATGCCCTCTTTAATATCCGTCCGATCTCAATAAGGGCTCCGTCCGCATTGATGTCACTGTACAGATCCTTCCATGAGGCAAAATCATCCAGATCGACTATCATCAGGTTGGGAATGACATCTGCGGGAAGCGCTTCAAGATAGTTTGCAACTTCGCTTGAAAATGCCTCTACGGTCAGAAGCTTTGTCAGCGGATCGCGAGAGAGAGACTTCTCATCTTCCTGGTGCTTGGTCTCATCGTCAACGTACGAAAGGGTTCCGTATATGCTCGTGATCCTGCCGTCCTCGTCGGTCTCGGTACGGCCCTTTAACTGATACCAGCAGTATTCACCGGCAAAATCAAGCATGCGGATGTATTCCATTCGCAGCTTGTCAAGACTCTCATCAATTGTAAAAAAGGAAATTGCTTTTTGAAGATCTCCGTCGTATATCTTGCCGAGATATCCCATCTTCTCCACAAAGGCGGACAGCCTGACCGGGATGGGGATATACTTCTTGATATTCTCGGAAAAAGTGATAACATCATCGGTCGCATTATACTCGAATACGATGGTGTCATTCAGATCTATGGCATTTTGAAATAAATTCTCGGAAAACTGGTGCATCATATCTCCCCGAAATCACAAAATCACTCGTATTATATTATAACGGATAATGCGATGATTTGCCACCCAAAATCTGTCGGATCAGACAGATTCTTTCTTACCGCAAAGACATGCACCGATCGCGAACCAGAATACCGGCGCGCATATCTGAAATGCAAGGATATTGGAGCCTATCGACTGAAGAAGTGCGGCAACGATGATGCCGACCTCGGCGTAGTGTTCCCTGATATTCCTGATCCCGTCGCCAAGCGCCAGATATAAAAGATAGATAAACAGCGAAAATCCAAGGACACCGTTTTCGCAGTACATCTTAACAAGACCTCCGTCCGCGATCACATGCGCATCCTCAAATCCGAGCGCGCGGTGTCCGTTGGCTCCGAGACCGTTTCCGATCCATGAGCTGTACATATTGTTGACCGCGGCAACCCACTGCTCGCTTCGCTGCGATATAGCCGTAGGAAGCGAAGCGATCCTGTACCAGTACTTAAGGAGAAACTCGATCTTAACGATCCCGAGTATCACCAAAGCGGCAGATACCACAACCACCTCTATCACAAAGAACTTCTTCGGGATCATATCAAGCCTGAAGAAAACAAGCCAGTTAATGAAAATCACTGCGATGCCCGCAGCAACGATCCCGCTCCTCTGATTGGCCATTATGGCGGTAAGAAGACTAACTGCCATAATAAATACTGAGACAGGTAAGACTGAGACGGGGCGGACTGAGACAGGGGAGACTGAGACAGGGGGACGGTTCTTGAGTCTCAATAAATTGAGAC
>JAFRIL010000164.1 GCA_017432845.1 Lachnospiraceae bacterium
CCCCGAGCTGATAGAAGCCGGTATAGAAAGCTTCAAGATCGAAGGCAGGATGAAGACAGCACTGTACGTTGCGACGGTGGCAAGGACGTACAGGATGGCGATAGATGACTATCTTACCGATCCCGCGCTTTATGAGAAAAACCTTGATCTGTATAAGAGCGAGATAGGCAAGTGTACATACAGGCAGTTCACAACGGGATTTTATTTCGGCAAGCCCGATGAGAACATGCAGATATATGATAACAGTACTTATGTCGTTGAGAGCGTCTTCCTCGGCATCATCGAGGAAGTGACGGATGACGGCAGGATAAGGATCACGCAGAAGAACAAATTCTGCGTGGGAGATGAGATAGAGATTATGAAACCGGACGGCCCTAATATAAGGACCGTTGTTACCAAGATAGAAAGCCTTGACGGAGTAAGTCAGGACAGTGCACCGCATGCGTGCCAGCCGCTTTATTTATCGGTTGATACAGAAGGTGCCGCTGCCGGATTGCTGCTCCGTATGGATGTAAAACCTTCACAAAAGGAGAGATGATGAGCCTGTTATCGGTTATAGTTCCGTGCCTTAATGAAGAAGCTGCGATCCCCTTTTTCTATGATGCGATGAAAAAGGTCGAGGAAGAGTTTGCCGAAAAATTCCCTGAAGTTTCGTTTGAGTATATCTTCATAGATGACGGATCGAAGGACAAAACCGTTGAAGTGATAAAAAAACTGCGGGATGGTGACGGCAGGGTTCACTTTATCTCTTTTTCGAGAAACTTCGGAAAAGAGGCTGCTCTCTACGCAGGACTTAATAAGGCAGCGGGCGACTATCTCGTATGCATGGATGTCGATCTTCAGGATCCGCCGGAATTGCTGTCCACCATGTTTGCGGCGGTTGCCGATGAAGGATACGATTCTGCCGCAACAAGGCGCGTTACCAGGCGCGGCGAGCCCAAGATCAGATCCTGGTTTGCGAGGATGTTCTACAGGCTCATGAACAGGATCAGTGACATCGAATTTGTGGACGGAGCAAGAGACTATCGTGTCATGACGCGCAAGATGGCTGATGCGATCTTAGAACTTGGCGAGAACAACCGCTTTACAAAAGGCATATACAGCTGGGTCGGATTTAACACTAAATGGATCGAATTTGAGAATGTGGAGAGGATCGCGGGCGAGAGCAAGTGGTCGTTCTTCGGACTGCTCAAATACTCATTTGAAGCGATACTGGGATTTTCAACCGCTCCGCTGTCGTTTGTGATCAGTCTCGGATTCGTTGTTACCGCTATGGCATTCATACTCATCGTGTTTGTCATCATAAGGACACTGCTGTTCGGAGATCCGACAAGCGGATGGCCGTCGATGATATGTATAGTTGTATTCTTTGCCGGAACACAGCTTCTGTGCACCGGTATAGTCGGGGCATATCTTGGCAAGACATATCTTGAGACAAAGAACAGACCGATATTCATAGCCAGGGAAGAGGAATAGGAAATGGCTGATATCATGCTGTCGGTCATCGTTCCCGTATACGATGTTAAGATCGAATACTTAAGAGAGTGTTTTGACAGCATCCATGCCCAGAACTATCCCGGCATGGAACTTATCGTGGTCGATGACGGTGCAAGTGAAGAGATCGCACGATTCATCGACGGATATGACCACAAAGGGATGGCTGTAAAGGTCATCCGGCAGGAAAACAGAGGAGTTGCCAGCGCAAGAAATGCAGGCCTTGATAAGTGCCGCGGAAAGTATGTGACCTTTATCGACTCCGATGATACGATAGAAGGTAACTGCTTTTCGGATATAGTCTCATTTGCCGAGGAGAACTGCCTCGATGTGCTGATGTTCGGGATGTACTGGGACTACGGGATGCGCCGTAAGGAGTTCATCTCTTATTCACAGGATATTGGGCATTTTACCAAAGAGCAGAAAGAGGAAGTGTGCCTTAAGACTCTTGTCGGTATACTTCCGTTTTATGTCACGCCTCCTGCGACTGTCGATGCAGCAGGCTCGGCCTGTGCAAAGCTGTACAGGACCGGGTTTTTGAAGGACAATGAATTAAAGTATATACCCGGATTAAAACGGGCGGAGGACATGGAATATAACCTCAGGGTGTTCGATAAGGCAGAAAATATCGGAAGCCTTCACAGGTTTTATTATATTTACAGGCAGGTTACAACATCGGCATCATATATATACAGACCGGACGGGATCAGTGTATTTACGGCGTCACTTGATGCGATAAGATCGTATCTTGAACAGGAGAACAAGTCCGATCTGTTCATGCAGGTGTATTACATGAGATGCATGTTCTTCTTCCTGGAGAGCATGGACATGGATTACCTTAATCCGAAGAATACCAAAAAGCTTTCGGCAAGGATCGCGCAGATGTCCCAAAAGGCAAAAGAGGAGCCGTACGCTGCTGCATTTGCAAACCTTAAGGGCGAGCACCTGACATTTGCCCGGAAGATTCCGTTGTTTCTTATCAGATGCGGGATGTTTTATACACTTGCACTGTTTTACAAAGTATACAGGACGGTAGAAGATCATAATGGCTAAAGAACCCGCGATATCAATCATCATGCCGTGTTACAACACGGTCCAGTATCTGAAGAAGACAATGGACAGTATCTTTGCCCAGACTTTTTCGGACTACGAGATACTTATGGTCGATGACGGAAGCACCGATGACACACCGGCGGTTCTTGATGATTATGCGGCAAAGTATCCCGATATCATCAAGATATTTCACAAAGAAAACGGCGGACAGTCAACGGCAAGGAACATGGCGCTCGATGTTGCCAAAGGTGAGTATATCCTCTTCTGGGACAGCGACGACTATGCGGAAGTGGATTACCTTGAGCCGCTTATAGAGACGGCAAGGGCAAACGACAGTGAGGTCGTTCTGTCGGGGTCTCATTTTGTGGATGAGAACGGCGTGGTCATCGAGAACCTTAACTATCCGGTGGACAGGTTCCCGAACTATGCCCTGCGTCGCCTGTCTCCTCACGGAAAACTGTATCGCAGGGATTTTCTCAACAGGCACCACATAAGGTTTGCGCCCGGCAAGAAATACGAGGACAATCCCTTTAACCTGATGGCGCTTTTCCTATGCAAGAACCTTGTTATACTGCCTATAACGAGGCATTATCAGGTAGTCCATTCGGGAAGCTCCACATCGGCAACGATAACGAGTGACAAGATACCGTATGATGCGCTTGAGGAAGCGATAGCATATGTTGAGGCACACAGGGACGAGGTCAATGATCACGATGTGTTTGAGTTCACGGCGCTCAGCTTTATAACGTACTTTATCTTCCTCGGTAACCGTGAACATATGCAGTTCGCACTTCACAAGTACAGAGGCTGCAAATACAGCGGTCCTCTGATCAATGAACTGTGCGACTATGCACAGAGGATGATACCCCAAAGACTGCCCGGATATTTCCATAATCCGCATATCGGAATCTTTCGTGAGATGGAACTGCAGTGGAGACACCGCGCCGGAGTGTGGCTGTTTGTCAGACTCATCAGGACTCATACACTCAAGGCATTTGCCAGAGTTTACTATCTGTTCATAAGATGACCCTCTAAGGTGATTTGATGGATATTAAGTTCAGTGTTATAACGGTATGCTACAATGCCGCAAAGGATCTTCCCGTTACGATCGAATCCGTACTGGCACAGGACTTTACGGATTACGAATATATAATCCAGGACGGCGAATCAACGGACGATACCGCAAGCATCATCGGATCGTATAAGGAACGATTTGCCCAAAAGGGGATCGATCTTGTGTATCACAGGGAAAAGGATTCCGGACTGTATGATGCGATGAACAAAGCGGTAACTTCCGCAAGGGGATCGTATGTAAACTTCATGAACGCCGGTGACTGTTTTTATGATGACAAGGTCCTGTCAAAAGCGGCCAAGGCGGAAGAAGCGACCATATTGTACGGTGACTGCGCCGTATATGAATACGGGCTGTTTCATCTGTTTACGAAGTCTCTTGCCGATATTGGCAGGACGATGCCTTTTTCGCACCAGTCGGTTTTTGCCGCTACATCATTTATGAAAGAGCACCCGTTTAATACCAATTACAGATACAGTGCTGATTACGATATGCTGCTTACTGCTTATGACCAAAAGTGTGGCTTTTGCGATATCGGCACCATTGTATGTATCACGACGGCAGACGGACTGTCTTCGGTAAACTATAAGGATACACTTAACGAGAGCGCGAGGATACTGAAGGCACATAACAAAGAGACTGTAAGCGGACCGGGAGGTATAGCCGCACAGGCCGTGCTTTTCATCAAGCAGTTCATTATGGACCACTTCCCGACGCTCAAGAAGATGATCAGGATAGCACAGATAAGATCACGGGGACGAATGATCAAAGCGCAGGTTCCACCGTGGTTTTGTCTGAGATGATAAAAGGGTAACAATAATGAATCCGGGAAACATGTATGCCATAACAGCGCTTGTTTGTGCGCTCGTTTGTATTTCTATATTCAGATGCAACAATATCATATATGAAAAAGACAGTGTGATAAGGAGCTATTTTTCGTTCCTTCTGGTCAACTATATCATCTGTAATCTCATAGACTGCCTCTGGGGACTGATGTACACAAAGACTTTTTACCCTGGAAGGATATCATTCTATGTCGTCTCATTTATCATCAATCTTTATATCATATTCACGGTCGCCTGCTGGTGCATTTTCCTGACCAGTTATTTCGGATTCAGGGAGAGCCGTGCGGTAATGATATTACAGACGATCCCGCTTGTCATAGCAGTGTTTATCATGCTCACCCAGATCATGGGAAACACGGTCTTTATCATCGATCCAAACGGTAATTATTCATCGGGTCCATACAGAAGGTTTATGTTCTATATCCAGTACGGATATTTCATTATCCCTCTCTTTAAGATCGCTTATTTTGTGATCAAAAACCGCAAAGAGCTTGAAATCAAATACATCCTGCTCGTTGCCAGATGTGCGGTGATACCGGCAGGTTTCGGTATACTTCAGTATTATCATCCCAATGCTCCGTATTCATCGCTTGGCCTTATGTTTTCGGCCGCGGTGGTGTTTAACGGAATGATGGTCATAGACAAGCATAAAAGGGCACTTATGTATGAGACCATATCAAAGGATACATACATGACCCTTGAGGCACTGTCCGACGGGTTTGTTGCCGTTCTTCTTATCGATCTTGATAAAGGTAATGTAACCCCGATCAAATCACTTAATTACGTCAAGAAACTTATCGAACCGGATATACCGGTCAGGGAGAGTATACTGAAAGTATTCCGAAATGCAGTCTGTCCGGATGGTATAGATGAGATGACCGAATTTGCCGATATCGATCTTCTGCCTCAGCGTATGGAGAACAGAAGGACCATCAGCCACCAATACTGCTCGAAGGATATGGGATGGTGTGTCTTAAGCTTTATCGCAGCGCAGCGTGACAAGGCAAGGAACCTTAAAAAAGTCGTAATGGCGATCCAGTCGATCGATGAGTCCAAGAAGAAGGAGATAGAGTTCAGGGAGGCGTTATCCCGGGCATATCAGAATGAGAATGCCGTATTTGCCGAGCTAATGAAGATGGAATCAACGGGAATAGTCGCTTCATCCGACCGTAAGATAATGATCGTAAACGATGCGGCTCTTCGTATGTTTGGCCGTGAGGGTGAGAACTACATCGAAAAGAATGTGTTCGATCTGTGGAAGGATACACCGATAAGGACACCCGATGAGGTCAAGGACAAGTTCCTGGAGGTCGAAGCAAACGGAGGCGAGTTCACATACGAGACGGTTCTGTATGACGAAGGAAGCGATAAGGATATCAAGTATCTGATGACGGATGTAAAGAGGGTGGATCTTCTTGACGGTACCAAAGTCATGATCACATGCTTTACGGATATCACCGAGGGAAAGCTTCTTGAGGACAAACTCCGGACGCTGTCGGAGACGGATCCTCTTTGCGGCATTGCAAACAGAAGATCCGGCGAATCCCAGATAAAGGTTCTGATGAAGGAGGGCATCGGCGGCATATTCTGCCTGTTTGACGTAAATGATTTCAAGACAATAAACGATACAAACGGACACCAGACAGGGGATGATACACTTGTTGCGGTGTCAAAGGCCTTAAAAGCGAGCTTTCGTGCGGATGACATATTCATGAGGCTTGGGGGCGATGAATTTGCCATATATATGAGAGGCGTGGCAACAAGCGAACTTGCCAAGATCAGGATCGCAAGGCTGTTTGAGAACATAGCCCGGATAGAGCTTGAAGGAATCCCGAAAGGCTCGGTAACGATAAGCCTGGGAGCCGTTATGGTTCCTTCCGTAGACGGAGTTGTAGCCGATAAATACGATGATATATACAGCCGTGCCGACCGGCAGATGTACAAATGCAAAGGAAAGCCCGGCAGCAATATGTCCATAGAAGAGCCCGAAGAAAGGAAAGAAAATGAAGAATCCTAAACGTGTTGTCAATTACATCAAGGAGAACTTGGGTGAGGTCAAGCATACGACACTCAATCCCGAAGGCCCCGGTGTTGTCAGGATCCACATGGTCCCGCCCAAATACGACGGACCGGAACCTGCCGGCTCTGTTGTCATTTTAAACGGCCAGGACATCATTCCGATCAATGTATCGTGGGCGGTTCTGCTGTCCATGATGATCGATTCCGTGAATGAATATCACGGACGTCCTATAACGGACGAGGATACCAGAAAGATAGTGGACAGCACTATAATCTCCGCCAGGAAGGTATACAGGTTTGTTCCGAAATTCGTTCTGAAGAAGGATATCTTCAGGATCATGAACACGTTCAAACAGATCGCCTACGGCGAAAAACCGGACGAGGAGATACAGTACATCAGCATCGGCGAGTATGCCGACAATATGAGGGCACCGCACCGTATGGACCTTATGGTATCGGCGATGACCAAGGACAACAGATGGAACTGCAACCAGTCATGTGTCCACTGCTACGCGGCCGGACAGGCCCAGGCCGAAGAGAAGGAGCTGTCCACCGAAGAGTGGAAACAGATAATAGATAAGTGCAGGAAGGTGTGCATTCCGCAGGTGACTTTCACGGGCGGTGAGCCGACGATGAGAGAAGACCTCATCGAACTGATCGATCACGCAAGATGGTTCGTAACGCGCCTTAACACAAACGGTATTAACCTGACCAGGGAATACTGCGAAAAGCTGTACAAAGCTTCCCTTGACAGCGTACAGATAACATTCTATTCACACGATCCGGAGGTTCACAATGAACTTGTCGGTGCCAGGATGTATGAGAAAACACTTGAGGGCATAGAGAACGCGATCGCAGCAGGTCTTAACCTGTCGGTCAATACCCCTCTTTGTGTCAGGAACAGAGACTATGTAGAAACGCTTAAGTTCCTGCATGAAAAAGGAGTCTCATATGTAACGTGCTCGGGACTGATCATGACGGGAAACGCATGCACCGAGGAATCAAAAAACCTGCAGCTGTCCCGCGAGGAGATAAGAAACGTTCTTAAGGAAGCTGTTGATTACGCTTATGCAAATGATATGGAGATAAGCTTTACATCTCCCGGATGGATAGAGGAGGATTTCTTCACTGAAAACGGCCTTCCCACCCCCACATGCGGGGCATGCCTTTCCAACATGGCGATCACCCCGGGCGGAAATGTCGTGCCGTGCCAGAGCTGGCTTAGCGGATATGATCTGGGCAATTTCCTAAGTGAGGACTGGGAGAAGATATGGTACAGCGGAAAGTGTGAGAACAGAAGGTACTACAGTGCTCTTATGACGGGAGAGTGCCCTCTGAAAAAAGATGATATCACGGATGATGAAGCAAAGAAGGGAGGGGATGGCGATGAGAAATAAGATCACGGGATTCCTGGTAAGCCTTCTTGCGGCACTGATATTGTTTGCGGTCCCTGTTCATGCGGATACGGATGAGATACTTCGTTATACGGTGTTTGTTGAGGTCAACAAGGATGCGACATTAAACCTTCACTATCACTTTGAGTGGAAAGTACTTGATTCCGGCCCCGGTGTCGGACCTGTTACCTGGCTTAAGATCGGTATACCCAACAGCCATGTCGTATCGGTGACCCCTCTTAATGATGCGGTCGATCATATCAACCGCTCCGGCAATTACGTTGAGGTTTACCTTGACAGGGAGTACTACGAAGGCGAAGTGATCGGTGCCGATTTCCTGGTGGTCCAGGATTATATGTATCAGGTTGATAAGCTCAAAGAGGGCGAGACCGTTTACTCCTTTACGCCAGGATGGTTTGATGACATTAAGGTTGATGAGCTTAACATCGCCTGGAAGAATGACAACGCTGTCGCATTTTCTCCCGAGTGCGAGATCGATCATGATCGTAATGTCTGGACTACATCTCTTTCCAAGGGCGAGAAGTTTACCGTGACCATGACGTATCCGAATGATGCGTATGATTTTGACCTGTCCAAGAGTAACGAAGATTCCGGGGGCAGTTTCGGTGATAAGCTTGCAGAGCTCCTTGGTTCACTGTTATGCGTCCTTATTACAGGCGGATTTGTAGCATTTCCGTTCCTGATCGGATATATTATGAACAGAGGATTCGGAGGAAACAGTCCGACCATCAACAAGACGACACGTGTGAAGGTCACATATTATGATTCATGTCCGGGATGCGGAGCGCCCAGAAAAGAAGGCACGAAGTTCTGCGAGTACTGCGGTAAGTCGCTTGTAAAGAGTGAGGAGACGATCACCGACGAGCAGCTCAAGAAGGAAGAAAAACAGGCTGCCGCCTTTACGAAGAACGGAGAGTTCAGATACGGTTCTTCTCCGAATACGTTCATAAGGGTTTCATCCGTAAGGGTACCCAACCCTCATTATCATAAACCTTCATCTTCATCCGGCGGAAGGGGCGGTCACAGTTCGTGTGCACACAGTTCATGTGCATGTGCGTGTGCGTGCGCATGTGCCGGCGGCGGAAGAGCGGGTTGTACCACGAAGGATTTCTACAACACAAACCTTAAACTGTCCGCGATAGCAAAGGCAGTCGGAGCAAAGAACGTTCCGGATAGTAAGGAGAGCGCCGGTTGATGAACGACGATATCAGGCAAAAAACAAAAGAGATCGATGAGATTATCGCAAAATACCTTCCGAAAGAGGAAGGCCTGGCAGCTACCGTTATGCAGGCTATGAACTACAGCATAAACGTCGGGGGAAAGCGTATCCGTCCGATGCTCATGATGGAAGCTTACCGTATGTTTGCAGATGATCAGGGCGATGAGGTACTGCACCGTTTCATGGCTGCGATCGAGATGATACATACATACTCTCTGTGCCACGACGATCTTCCTGCAATGGATAATGATGATATGCGACGGGGCATGCCGAGCACACACGCAAAGTTCGGCGAGGCCATGGGCATACTCGCGGGCGATGCGCTGCTAAACTATGCGTTCGAGACCGCGGCAGGGGCATTTGAATGTGCCGGGGATGATCCGAAGAAATGCCGGCGGTGTGCCCGGGCACTTTCGATCCTTGCGAAGAAGGCCGGAATCTACGGCATGATCGCAGGCCAGGTCGCGGACATTGAAGCGGAAGACAAGGACAGTTCGCAGGTGGACATGGACGTGATCACATTTATTCATGAGAACAAGACTGCGGCCATGATCGAGTCTTCTCTTATGATAGGAGCTACCCTTGCCGGGGCGGACGATAAGCAGGTTGCATCTCTTGAAAAGATAGGTTCCGATGTGGGACTGGCATTTCAGATAAGGGATGACATTCTTGATGTGACCGGAGGCGAGGCTCTGGGTAAGCCCGTCGGAAGCGATGAGCGAAACGGTAAGGTCACATACGTATCGCTTGTGGGACTAGATAAGGCAAGGCAGGATGTAAACGATCTGTCGGAGTCGGCGGTAGCAGAGCTGTCAAACCTTCCCGGAAGCAGTACTGCGGGCGGAAAATTCCTGTCTGATCTTATCCTCGGACTTGCCGTACGTAACCGATAGGTTTACTTGTTAGCGATTTTTACATCTGATATAATTGAATAATGCCGAAAAAGATTGCACTGTTTTCGTGCGGATGGGCATTTGATCTTCTGCACGACTATACAAAAGGCGTGGTAAAGCGTATGCAGGGAACGGATGCCGACTTGTATATCTTCATATGTTACCCGCCATATACGGAAGAAGAATCAGTCAAGGCCGGGGAACTTAACATATTCAATCTCCCCCACATTGAGGACTTTGACGGTGTACTGATACTCGGAAATGCCATCGATCATGTAAATGTTTTCGAGGCTATTATCAAGAGATGTAAGGATGCCGGCAAACCGGTCGTTTCCACAGGACGAAGGGATGAGTATGCATACTTTGTCGGAAGCGACAACTATGACGGCGCGAAGAACCTGTACACTCACCTCGTCGAAAATCACGGGATCAAAAATCCCATTTTCATCGCGGGAAACGACAACAACGACGATTCCAACACAAGGCTTGAGACGCTCATAGAGGTCATGAACGATCATGATCTTCCGACTGACCACATGGAAGTATTTATAAGCATGTGGGAGCCGAAGAATGTAGTGGATTACATTCATGAGAAGTTCGGTGACCGAGGTACTGACCTTCCCGATGCGTTTGTATGCGCAAATGATAACCTTGCTATAGCAACGTGTATCGCACTCGAAGATCTGGGGTATGAAGTCCCGGCAGACACGATTGTCACGGGATATGACAATGACTATTCGGCCGAGATATACTCGCCTTCGATAACAAGTGTGGACCAGCGATTTTCGGACCTGGGTGCGTATGCACTTCGTATACTGCTCGATCTTGTTGACGGCAACAAGCGTAACAAAGAGATGTTCATCGGGTGCGAGGTGTTCGAGAGCGAGAGTTGCGGATGCAGACCCATGCGGGATCTTACCTACCTTAGGAGGATGCAGGGGAAGAAGGTCTTTTACGAGCATATGATGACGACCATCTTCGAGAGGAACGTTTCCAATATCGAGCGTGAGATGCTTGCAGGCGCAACATACGAAGAGTTTGTTACCAACCTTCGAAGGGCATTTGAAGCCGACAGAAGCTTTATAGGCGATACGTTCCATATGGTCCTTGAACCGAGCTTTGCCAAGGCGATGTCAAACATCGATACGGTGTTCCGGTCCAACGGGTACAGTAAGAACATGATCCCGGTATTTTCGATGGATGGCGGCAAGGTAGTTGATATTACGGAATTCGAATCATCAAAACTTGTTCCGTACACCGATCCGGAGAAGAAGAACAGGGTGTTTATCTTCGTACCGATGCATGAGATGACCAACAATTACGGTTATATGATCTTCGGAGACAATGTTGATCTTATTGCCAGCGGGAACCATCTGTTTGAGTTCATGTCAAGGATCGATGTTGTAATGTCGAAGGTAAGACAGAACATAAGCCTGAGGTATCTGAATAAAAAGCTCATCGAGTTTTCAGAAACGGATGCGCTGACGCACGTTAAGAACCGTCAGGCATATGCGACCAAGGAAGCGGAACTTAATTCGATCATAAGATCAGGCTCCAGGATCGAATTTGCCGTCGGGGTGTTTGATATCAATGATCTGAAGAAGATCAACGACAATCGCGGGCATGAGGCAGGAGACGCGTACATAGTCAACTGCTGCAAGGTTTTGTGCAAGGCGTTTTCAAGAAGCCCCGTTTACCGCATCGGAGGTGACGAATTTGCGATTCTTCTGTTTGATGATGACTACAGGGATCGTATGAGGATCTTTGCGGATGTCAAAAAGAAAATGATAGAAATAGCCGCAACCAACCCGTCTGCAGAGGGCAGAGTATCGATCGCGGGCGGGATCAGCGAATATGACCGGACCAAGGATGACAAGGTCGCGGAAGTATTCGCCAGAGCGGATTCGGCAATGTATACGGATAAAGTAAAGATGAAGGAGAAAGGCTATGAGATTAATTACAAGATCTGATTTTGACGGACTCGCATGCGGAGCACTGCTTCTCGAAGCAGGAATCGTGGACAACTGGAAATTCGCACATCCCAAGGATCTGCAGGACGGCCAGGTTGAGATCACAAAGGATGACTGCCTGGCAAACGTTCCCTTTGTTGAAGGATGCGGCCTGTGGTTCGACCATCACTCCAGCGAGGAGGAGAGGAACGAACTTGAGGGCAGATACAAAGGAAAATGCGACAGCTCGGCTCCCTCATGTGCAAGAGTGATATATGAGTATTACGGCGGTAAGGAGAAGTTCCCGCAGTTTGATGACCTTATGGAAGCGGTTGATAAGGTCGATTCGGGAAATCTTACTATAGATGAGATACAGAATCCGCAGGGATGGATACTTGTAGGATTCCTGATGGATCCGAGAACGGGACTTGGAAGGTTCCGTAACTTCACGATCAGTAACTACCAGCTGATGGAAAAACTTCTCGTGGCATGTTCAAAGCTTTCAACTGCCGAGATACTTGATCTTCCCGATGTGAAGGAGAGGATCGAACTGTACGAGGAGCAGACGAGGAAGTTCCGCGAGATGGTCACAGAGCGTACGGAAGTGTTCGGAAACCTCATCGTGACGGACCTTCGCGGAGTAGAGACTATATACACGGGTAACCGTTTCCTGATATACAGCATGTATCCGGAGCAGAACATCTCGGTATGGATGACCCCCGGAAAAGGCGGACAGGGTCTTGCCTGCGCCATCGGCTACAGCATATTGAACAGGACAGCGACAATAGATGTCGGAAGTCTGTGCCTTAAGTACGGCGGCGGAGGACACGAGAAGGTGGGAACATGCCAGTTCGCATCGTACGAGGATGCGTGCGTGATGCTCGAGGAACTCAAGAAACTGGCTAACGCATAAACCTGCTACAGATAAGGATTATACAATACACAGTTTGATAAAAGGAAGGCCCGGCCATGGCGAAACGTGGTCGGGCCCCCTTTTAGGGTATATGGCTACTCTGTTAGGAAGGAGATGTCACAGTTTGAAGAATTCCAGATCCTCGTCGAGCTTGTGAGCAACATTCATCAGCTCTTCGGCACTTCCGGCAAGAGTATTGATGTTGGCATTTACTTCCTGCATGGATGCCGATGTCTCTTCGGTGGATGCCGCATATTCTTCGGAGATCGCTGACAGCGAGCTTATCGCATCAACGATGACCACCTTGGATGCATCACACTCTTCGGTAAGCGCTGAGATGTTGTTAACACCGTCAACGGTCGAATTAACACCGTCCATAAGTGCGTTGATCTTCTCAACCGTCTCTCCGAGAACTTGGATAACGTTATTACCTATATTACCGACTTCTTCTGCCTTGGCACTTGCCTTCTCTGCCTGAGCCAGAAGATGAGCCATCTCATTTCTGATCTCATCCGCAGTCTGCGATGATTCGGTCGCAAGACTTCCGATCTCCTCGGCAACAACCGCGAAGCCTCTTCCTGCTTCTCCTGCTCTTGCAGCTTCTATTGAAGCATTAAGTGCCAGAAGGTTTGTCTGGGATGCGATATTGTTGATACCGTCAACCTTCTCGTTAACGTTCTTAACAGCTGTATTTGTATCCTTCATTGTCGAGCTGATCTCTTCTACAGCCTGTTCCATTGAATTCATGTTGTTGGACAGCTGTTCAAGAGCACTTGCGGATTCTTCCGCAGCCGTGCTCATGTCAGCGGCTGATGCTGCAAGGGATTCCGCATCTTCCGCAACAGTACGGATAGCCTGGGAGAGATTGTCCACGTTCTGTGTCATCTTCTCGATGGATTCTGTCTGCTCGATGGCACCTGATGCCATATCCTGTACGGCAGACGAAATACCGTCTGATGTATCGCTTAAGTGTGTCGAAGTATCGCTCAGATCAGTTGCCTTTTCTCGAAGAGTTCCTGCGATATTCTTAACATCATTGATAACGCCGGTCAGTACATCTATAAGAGCATTGGAGCTGTTCATCATCTCTCCGAGCTCATCGCCTCTCTCAACGGTATCTTCTGACTTTTCAAACTCACCTGCGGCCAGTCTGTTGATGACATTGTTGATCGAGATGACTGCTGCAACAAGCTTGTTAGCCAGGAAGAATACTATGACGATGGTTACTATGATTATTCCGACTCCGATCAGCACGATCGATGTGATACTCTTTGAGATCGTAGCATTCATCTCGGCGGTAGGCTTGCCGGCAAAGGCCATACCTATTATGTTCCCGCTTGCATCCTTGATGGGAGTGTAGGCAACACAGTATTCCTTACCTGCAACGTCTGTTTTCTCGGATGTGAATCGTTCGCCGCGCTTTAATACGGCTTCGATAACCTCGGCCGATGCCTGTGTTCCGATGGGACGAGTTCCGTCAGCCTTTATAACGGATGTGGAAGCTCTTGTATCACCTTCAAATCTTGTAAAATCATATCCGGTAGTAGCTTTGCATTCGTCTTCGAGCTGGTTGGTCGTAAGATCCATGTCGGTGATCGCGATCTGTTCCCTGAACATCTCAGCAGATGCCATCAGTCCGTCAAGAGCCTGATCCATCATGCCGGAGCGAAGCTTGCTTGCGATAACGATAAGCAGGACTATACCGATTATCATTACCGGAAGGATCGACATGAGCAGTAACTGGATCCTGATCGAGAGGGTTCTCTTTTTGTTCATATGATTATTCTCCTTATTAATATAGTTAGAGTTCTAACTATTCTGATTATATTTGTTTTTGACAGATAATGTCAACAAAAACATGTCCATGACAGATCTGGTTTTTAAATGTATAATGACCATATGAAAGCATTGTTTTCGGCATACTGGGAATTTACAAAGCGACTGGAGAAGGGTATGAGGGATTACGGACTAAACTACGGTAATCCCAAGATCATACTGTATCTTTTGGGAAACGAAGGATGCCAGCAGTCCGATATAGCAAGAAATTGCTATGTCAAGTCTGCCACGTTGTCAATCGTATTATCCAACATGGAGGGAAACGGTCTGATAGAGCGGAAGCATCTTGAAGGAAATAAACGTTCATATGCGGTATTTCTGACATCAAAAGGCCGCAAAGCATTTAAGGCAGCTATGAATCAGCTTGATGCCGCAACGGATATTGCATTTTCCGATTTTTCCGAAGAGGAGATCGAACAGCTAAGGTCATACCTTGACAGGGTTACCGATAATCTTAAGGACGCATGAGGAGGTTACATTATGGCTACAGCAAAGAAACCTGCAACTAAGAAGACCGCAACAAAGAAGACTACAGCAAAGAAAACAACAACAGCTCGTAAGACTTCAACAGCCAAGAAGACCACGACGGCAGCTTCGATCAAGCTGACGGCTACCGAGAAGAAGCTTGTGGAGCTTTACAGGCAGGCAAGCACTGATACGAAGAAAGAGGCTATGGAAGTGCTCAAGGCCGACAAGAAGCCCAATGACAGTCTCATAGAAGCAGTCCTTGCCAACAAAGACCTGAGAAAAGTGCTGACAGACATGATGAAGTCAGCAGCCAAGAAATAATATATGCTGGTAATATTACTGTTTTCATTCTTCTATGGTATATTTGCGGTAGATGTGTTCTATTCCTTCAGCCTGATCAACAGGATCCGCAAGTTTGCGAAGGAGAAGGAAATAATTGTCCGCTACGAGGCAATAAAGGCCTCCATCAGAAATGCGCAGGAGAAGAACAGCGAGAAGATCAGATTCCTGTTTGCCTTAAGATCGGATGTGCAGCTTAGAGAGCATCTGGAGAAGTATATAGAACTAATGACTGCATTTCATGCTGACCACATGATTGAGGCCATTAAATCACGTAGATCATGACCGGTTAGGAGTCTGCGATGAGATATACTCATCCATAAGCACCTTGAAATACTCAGAGTCATTTGTATAGCGAATTATGTCATCAGCACGGTCGTTGGAAATGAGCCATTTGTTGAGGTTC
>JAFRIL010000165.1 GCA_017432845.1 Lachnospiraceae bacterium
CCTTATGAAAATGTTCCACCCGGACTGTCTCGGGGGAGACACAGAAATGGTCAAGTCGCTTAACCGCACATATGACCGGCTCCTCAGAGAATGTGATTCATACGGAAAATGAAGGCGCGCGTAGCGCCTTTTTTTGTACAACATTTCGCACTTATAAAGGATAAGAAATGAGAGCGTATATATTACCGCATCCGCCCATAGCGGTTCCCGAAGTGGGCGGCGATGAAACCACCAGGATCGAGGCGACCGAAAGGTCGTTTGCTGCGGCTGCGAAGGACATAGCCGATTATGATCCCGAGACGATAGTGATAATATCGCCTCATTCCGTCATGTATTCGGATGCATTTTACATAGCCAAAGGATCCGGCGGTGAGGGGAACCTTGCAAGGTTTAATGCGCCCAAGCCAAGCGTTTATTACCGGTACGACACCGAACTTTGCGATGAGCTCGTATCGCTTTGCGATGAATACAACATTCCCGTGGCATATTCCGAGGAAGGCAGTTCTGTCGTGGATCACGGGGCGGTCGTTCCACTATATTATGTAAACCGGGAGTATGGAGTAAAAGACCGCGCCCCTTATATGATCGTGCGTATCTCACCCAGTCTTCTGCCTGACAGTGTGCTTTACGATATGGGTTATGTCATAGAAAGAGCTATCGCACATGTCGGAAGGAGAGCCGTTATAATCGCCAGCGGGGATCTGTCCCATAAGCTTAAGTCCGACGGACCTTACGGTTTTATCGAGGAGGGACCCCTGTTCGATATTGCCGTAACAGATGTTATGAAAAGCGGCAGGCTCGAAGATTTCACAAAGATAGACAAGAATGTAAACGATCTGTCCGCAAACTGCGGATATCCGGGGTTTGTAATGCTTGCAGGTGCATTGCAGGATTATAAAATAACGCCTGATTTCCTGTCATATGAAGGTCCGTTCGGTGTCGGATACGGCTGTTGCATATTCGGATGCGAGAACTGGTATGTAAGGCTGGCGAAGGCATCGCTCGAAAAACATATAAAAGGCCGCGATAAGCTGTCGGAGGACGAGAAGGCGGAGTATCCTGATTTTATCAAGAAGGAGAGAGCCGGGGTGCTCGTGTGCATCAAAAAGGGTGGCAGACTTCGGGGATGCATCGGTACAATCACAGCTTCATACGACAATACATTTGAGGAAACATGTTCCCTTGCCGTAAGTGCGGGAACATCGGATCCGAGATTTCCTGCCGTTACCGAAAAGGAGTTGCCCGAGCTTGTCTATACAGTGGACGTCATGGGACTTCCCGAAAAAGCGACAAGAGACGAGCTTGATGTAAGAAAATACGGTGTCATAGTTTCATCCGGATTCAGGCGCGGACTTCTTCTTCCGAACCTTGAAGGCGTTGATACGGTTGAAGAGCAGCTTTCGATCTCACGACAGAAGGGCGGGATAGGCCCGGATGAGGATATCGAGATAGAAAGATTTCTTGTGGAAAGACATACATGATCTGCACGAACTGTCCTCATAAATGCGATATCAGTGAAGGCGGCACGGGAAGGTGCCATGCCAGGGGCACTTCGGATGGAAAGGTCATATGTAAGAACTACGGCAGGGTTACGAGCCTTGCTCTCGATCCGATCGAAAAGAAGCCTCTTGCGATGTTTCATCCCGGATCAAAGATATTGTCCGCGGGATCATACGGCTGCAACATGCATTGCATGTGGTGCCAGAACGATTCCATCTCAAGAGGATATGTGGAAGCGGACTATCTGTCGCCCGAAGAGCTGTGTGATATCGCCTGCAGGAAGACCGGACAGGGGAATATCGGCCTTGCCTATACATACAACGAGCCTTCCGTAGGTTATGAATTTGTTTACGACTGTGCCCGGCTTGTAAGAGAAATGGGCATGGTAAATGTCATGGTAACAAACGGCCTTCTTGATCCCGGAAGGTTTGATGCGCTTTCCGCTCATATCGATGCGTACAACATAGACTTAAAAACATCCGATCCGCAAAAATATGCATCGATCGGAGGCGATCTTGATGTTATAATACGAAACATAAAAAGCGCATCGGACCATGGATGCCACGTGGAGCTTACAACCCTTGTTGTTCCCGGCTTTAATGACGATGAGGATGATTTTCGCCGGATTGTGCAGGTGACGGCAGATACGGATCCGTCGATACCGCTTCATATAACGCGGTTCTTTCCGGCGGCACAGTATACGCATAAGCATCCGACCGACATAAAAGTGCTCAGGCACTTTTACGATATGGCAAAAACAGAACTGGAAAACGTATTTATGGGGAATGTTTAAAATGATGAAGAGAAAAGAACACAGGATCACAGTAAAGATCATGGCTGTTTTACTTGCTGCGGCTGTGATGGTACCGGGTTTTTCCGTAGCGGCTCATGCAACGGAGCTTTTACCCGAAGCCGCCCAGCCGGCCCTGCCTGTTGCCGATCCGGTCGATGTGTTTTTGTCGCAGTCGGCTTTTATCGGTAACTCCGTAGGTGAGGGCCTGACTATGTATAACAACGCAAAGAAAAAGGTCCCGCTCGGAAATGCAGTTATGCTCACAAGGGTCAGCTACTCTTTCTATGCGGATTCGGCCGGCATGACCAAATATCTGCCGAGGCTTAACGGTGTGCCGATGAGGGCAGCCCAGGCCGTTAAGAACAGCGGCGTCAGCTACGTGTTTGTCTGCATGGGGACCAATGATCTTGTCGGCTCGTCAGGCGTCGAGAACGCATATGCCAAGTATCAGCAGTATCTTGCCGGCATCATGGCCGAAAATCCCTTTGTAACGATCTTCGTTGAGAGCTGTACTCCGACACGCCCCGGAAGTAATGTCGACAACAATAAGATCACGCAGTTTAATGCGTATATGCAGGCATACTGCGATACGATCCCGAACATGTACTATGTGGATATAGCAACACCGCTTACGGGTGCGGACGGGTACCTGGAAAAGTCGCTTTCTTCTGACGGGAGTGTTCATCTGACGATGGGGGCTTATGCGATATGGGCCAATACGGTACGTGCATACATTACGAACTTCCTTCTCGCAAGGATGCAGTCACGTATGGACGATCTTGAAAATGCCGTCCTTATGGCAAGACAGAATGGAAGTAAGGCCATGAGGACGGTGGATGAGAAAAAGATGCAGGCAAGAAACGAACGCCTTGTTGCCGAGAAGAAGCAGAGAGATGCCGAGGAAGCCGCAAAGAAAGAGGCACTTCTCAATGTTCCTGACGAAGTGACTCTCATGCGTACTTTTGCAGCCGTATCGGGTTCCGACAATACGGTGCGTCTTGTCGGCTGCGCATCTTATGATTTTCTTGCCGACGATTAATCGTCGGCGGAATTATCTTCTTCCTCTTCCGGAGCTTCTTCCTTATCCTGTTTTGCCGTAGCGGCCTTCAGATCTTCTTTGTAGCCGGCAATCTTATCATCGGATACCAGGAGCTTTGACATGTATTCTCCAAGGTCCGATGCCGGAGCATCTTTGTAAAGCTCGTAGTATTTTTTCCCAAGCTTGTAATAGTACTCCTGTTTCCGGGCTTCTTCAGCCTTGATGAGAGCCTGGAGTCTTGCGATCTCACCGTATTCACGCGCTTTGTCCGCAACTATGTTGATGGTATCGGTGATCTTTTCGGTTATATCAGACATTTATTCTCTCCTTTCTTCTTTTGTGCGGCACAGCCCGATAATAAGCGTTTCGAGTCCGACCTTCGGATCGATCAGCCCGCTCTTGATCCTCTCCTCCGTATCCGCACACATATTTACACATTCTCTGAGCTTTATTGTACTACTCTTTCTGGCGGCAGGCAACGCCATCCTTGCCCTGCCTTCCCTTATCGCAAGGACTTTGGCCATCTCGGCATAGCCCATGTGCTCTGCATTCATTTTCCCGACGTTCATGACTATACGCAGCTGGTCGCGAAGCAGTGTCAGTATCCCCATAGGCTCGCTCTGCAGCCTTAAAAGGTCGGCGTATAGCGACAGCGCCTGCGACTCGTTTCCGGAAAGTATGGCATCGATCATCTCGAATATGGCATCCTGAGGAGGCGGAGGTATCACCGCATCGACATCTTCGGGCCTTATGCCGTCCTTTCCGAATGTATATGAAAAAATCTTTTCGAGCTCATTTTTTGTCTGCCACAGATCATCCGAACATCTTTGCATGAACATAACAAGTGCCGCACCTGTTATCTGGCGGTGTTCTTTTGCCAGACGCCTCAGGATCCAGTCCTTCATCTCCTTTTCGGAGAGCGTATCGAATTCGGCGACGGTTCCGGCGGATTTTGCAAGCTTTGTCTGCTTGAGCCGGTTGTCGATCTTCTCCTCCGAAAAGATGATGACGCAGCTGTCGGGGATATTGCCGATAAGATCGCAAAGCTCTTCGCATGAGCGCAAAAACATCCCGGTGTTTTCAAGGACTATCACGCGTTTTGCTGCAAAGAACGGAAGTGTTACCGCAAGGGATGCCACTTCGGCGATGTCGGTATCCTTTCCGTAAAATGACGTAAGATTCATCGTATCGCCTTTGGGAAGGAACAGGTCGCAAAGGGCTTTGGCGTAGCGCTTTCTGTTGTAACTCTGCGGTCCGAAAAGGACATAGAGATTTTTGTATATGCCGGCTTTGATGTCGGCTTCGAGTTTTCTCATACCGCAGATTATAGCACAGGTTCCGGCACCTTGCATTTCATATAACGGTTGACAAAGGCAAACATAGGTTCGATAATTAAACATAAGGGAGGAGACCATGGAACGGACATATGTTGCGATAGATCTGAAGAGTTTCTATGCTTCGGTGGAATGCATCGAAAGAGGCTACGATCCGCTTGTGACAAATCTTGTCGTGGCGGACAGTTCCCGCACGGATAAGACCATATGTCTGGCAGTGTCTCCGGGACTCAAGTCATACGGTCTTCCCGGACGTCCCAGGCTGTTTGAGGTAGTACAGGCTGTTAAGATCTTAAACGGTGAGCGCCGTAACAGGATACACGGCCGCAGCTTTTCGGGTAAAAGCGTTATAACTACCGAGATCGACCATGATCCCATGCTGGAGCTTGATTATGTTGTTGCCACGCCGCGCATGTCTTTGTACATGAAGTACAGCACCGAGATATACAGGATATATATGAAGTATGTCGCATGCGAGGACATTCTTGTCTATTCGTGCGATGAGGTGTTCATAGATGTTACGGCTTATCTTAAGACCTACAGGATGAGTGCGCACGAACTTGCCATGACCATGATAAGGGATGTTCTGACGACAACAGGGATAACGGCCACATGCGGGATAGGTACGAACATGTTTCTGGCCAAAGTGGCCATGGATATAGAAGCCAAGCATATGCCTGCGGATCCCGACGGAGTAAGGATAGCCGAACTTGATGAAATGTCTTTCCGCAGGAAACTGTGGGGACATAAGCCGATCACCGATTTCTGGAGGGTAGGCGCAGGGACCGCCAGGAAGCTTAAAAAGCTCGGACTTGACACAATGGGAGATGTGGCACGCTACTCCGAGAAATATGAAGACAGTCTGTACAAGGCTTTCGGTGTCAATGCGGAACTTCTGATCGATCATGCATGGGGATGGGAGCCGTGCACGATAGAAGATACCAGACAGTACAGGCCGCAGAACAACAGCATCAGCTCAGGCCAGGTGCTGATGCGTCCGTATGCATATGCCGAGGCGGCGATCATCGTCAGGGAGATGACGGACGTACTTGCGCTTGATCTTGTCAGGAAACATCTGGTGACCGATCAGATGGTCCTGACCATCAGTTATGAGAGTGTGAAGGATATAAAGGATCTCGGAGATTATGACGGCGAGGTCGGCCTTGACTGGTACGGAAGACTTTCACCAAAGCATGCGCACGGTACGGCCAATCTTGACAGGCAGACGGCCTCGGCAAAGATGATAACGGAAGCCGTAATGAAGCTGTATGAAGACATCGTGGATGAAAGGCTTTTTGTCAGGCGCATCAACGTCTGCGCGAACAGGGTCGTGCCCGAGGAAGAGGCGAGGGATCCTCACATGTACGAACAGCTCGACCTTTTTACCGATTATGAGGAAAAAGAGAGGCAGGACCGTAAGGAGGATGAGCAGCTTGCCAGGGAGAAGGCGCTTATGGTCGCAACACTTGATATCAAGAATAAATACGGCAAGAATGCGATCTTAAAAGGCACCAATTTTCTTGAGGGAGCAACAATGAGGGAGAGAAACATGCAGGTTGGAGGCCATAAGGCATAGATGAACGATTACAGTGACATCATAGATCATCCGCATCATCAGTCCATGACAAGACCTCATATGTCAATGATAGCAAGAGCAGCCCAGTTTTCGCCGTTTGCGGCGCTTGTCGGTTACGATGAATCCGTTCGGGAGGCAGGCAGGCTTACCGAGGAAAAGGCAGTACTTGACGAGTCGGCGCTGGAGCTTATCGACAGGGCGCTGGCGTCGATCAGAGCCGGAAAGAGGGATGTTAACATCACATATTTTATTCCCGATATTTTCAAGGAAGGCGGATCGTATACGATAATATCAGGAAGAGTGCGCAAGATCGATGATACGGAGGGTAAGATCATAATGGAAGACGGGACCGCAATTCCGGTCGGGGATATTTTCGAGATCGGATTTGCAAATGACTAAGACCGCATGATCTTATGTGACTGCATATGAAGAAAATCATGGCGTGACAGCGTTTTCTGTGGTAAAATATCATACATGCAGGATGATTTTTACCTGACCGGAATCAAGTGGCTACTAATCAAAGAAGGGGTGAGTGAAGAATTATGAAGAAAAAAGGCTTAAATCTTAACCTCATGATGCTCATGTCCAGTATGATCCCGTTGATCATAGCGATCATCGGAATGACCATCATGGCAGTTGTCGTATGTACGAACAACCTTGAGAGCAAGATCGAGGATCAGCTCGAAGTTGCGGCACAGGGACTCAAGTTTTATACGGAATATGAGCTTAAGCATTCGGGTGCTACTGAGATCACATATGACAGTGAGTATATAGACATCCTGAAAGGTGAGGATGTCGACCTTACGGTGTTTGTCGGAGATACAAGACTGTGTACGTCGGTACTC
>JAFRIL010000166.1 GCA_017432845.1 Lachnospiraceae bacterium
ACTGACCTCTGTCATCGGCCGGATGGCTTTTATCGGAAAGATGTGCGATGACTATCCCGAATAGATAGTTTATCACTATGGATGAGATCAGATAGATAAGATGTCTGGGCCCGCCGCATGCATAAAAAGCAAGGCTCGCAACCAGAAGCCAGAAGTTGCGTGCCTTTCTTGGCAGAATAAAATATACCAGCAGCACTGCCGGCAGGAAAAAACAAAGAAATATGACTGAACTAAATACCATTATCCGATCGATTCCAATTCACTTTTAAGCTTACCCGGGGTCCATCTGGATACTGCTACGTCCTTCTGCTTCTTGCCCCTTTTGGTAAGTTCGGCCACCTGCTTTAAGTACTCGAGTGTAACACGGGATGAAAGCTTTGATTCACCGGCGGGACGGGCCTGGAATTTGTAAGGGATCTCAACAACGGATCCATACGTTCCCATCGCAAGGACCTCAACCATTATCTTCCACCCGATAGGTCGAAGGTCTGCATTCTCTATAACGGACCGCCTTATCATGAACAGTCCGCTTGTGGGATCCGTGATCTTTCGAAGCGAAGGAAGCATTATCTTGCCGATATACCTTGCCACGCCCGACACAAGCTTACGGTAAGGACCCAGTCCTCCGTCGCTTCCACCCGGAATGAACCTTGACGGAATGCAGAAATCCGCTCCTGTCTCCATAACGACGTACATGCTCCGAAGAATTGCCGGAGGGTGCTGAAGATCCGCATCCATAACGGCGATATAATCCCCTTTTGCAAGTTCGAAACCTTTAAGCACTGCCGTGGCGAGCCCTTTTTCGCTCTCGCGGTGTTCCATCCTTACGTTGGGATTTTCGCCCATGACCTTTTTGATGGCTTCCGGTGTATCATCCGTCGAGTCATCGACAAAGATGATCTCGTATTTGATGCCCCGAAGGGCGTAATCTATCTGGTTTGTCAGGTTCCCTACATTTTCGGATTCGTTATATGTGGGAACAACAATTGAAATCGTACTCAAATCATCCTCCGGAATCACAAATACTTCTTGAGTTCTATCATCCTGTCACGAAGTTCGGCCGCAGTTTCAAAATCAAGCTCCGCAGCACTTCTTCTCATACGCTTCTCCACATCCGCGATCAGTTTTTCGAGCTCTTTGCGGCTCATGGATTCGGGATCCTTTGCAAATCCTGCCTCCTCTTTTGCGATCTCCTTATGGATACTGATCAGATCGCGGACAGCCTTCTGTATAGTGGTTGGCGTGATGTTGTTCTCTTCGTTGTACTTTTCCTGAATAGCGCGGCGCCGGCTCGTTTCTTCGATGGCTTCTTTCATCGAATCCGTGACGGTATCCGCATACATGACAATGTATCCCTCGCTGTTTCTCGCAGCCCTTCCGATAGTCTGGATAAGGGACGTCCTGGAACGAAGGAACCCTTCCTTGTCTGCATCAAGTATAGCAACAAGCCCGATCTCCGGGATATCAAGTCCTTCCCGCAGAAGGTTGATCCCCACAAGCACGTCAAACTCGTCAAGTCTCATGTCGCGGATGATCTTCGCGCGCTCGAACGTGTCTATATCCGAATGAAGGTAACGTACCCTTACGCCGACCTCTCTCATATACTTGGTCAGATCCTCTGCCATACGCTTTGTAAGCGTTGTGACAAGAACCTTGTTACCGGCTTCCTTTACTTTCCGGACCTCTCCGATAAGGTCGTCTATCTGGCCTTTTGTCGGACGGACAAAAACCTGCGGGTCAAGAAGTCCTGTCGGACGTATGATCTGCTCGGTACGAAGGAGTTCGTGTTCTTCCTCATAGGGGCCGGGAGTGGCCGACACGAACATCATCTGGTCTATTTTACCTTCAAACTCCGCAAAGTTCAAGGGACGGTTGTCCTTGGCGGAAGGCAGTCTGAAGCCGTAATCAACGAGCGATCTCTTCCTCGCCTGGTCACCATTATACATGGCTCCGAGCTGCGGTATCGTCATGTGGGATTCGTCCACGATGATCAGAAAATCATCCGGAAAGTAATCTATCAATGTATAGGGCGGCTCACCCGGCTTGCCTCCGGTAAGGTGGCGCGAATAGTTTTCTATTCCCGAGCAGAATCCCGTCTCCATCAGCATCTCTAGGTCAAAACGTGTCCTCTCGTTAATCCTCTGGGCTTCTATCAGCTTATCTTCGCTCTTAAAAAACCTTACCTGCTCCTCCAACTCGGCTTCGATCGTTGATGCGGCCCTTGCAAGCTTGTCCTTCGGAATAACATAGTGTGACGCCGGGAAAACGGCAAAATGATTGAGCGTTGAAACCGCCCGTCCCGTAAGCGGATCGAATTCCGTTATCCTGTCGATCTCATCTCCGAAGAACTCAACCCTGACCGCCACTTCACTTTCCCATGCGGGAAAGATCTCTACCGTATCTCCCATGACGCGGAACCGTCCGCGTGAAAAATCGATCTGGTTTCTCTCATAGCTTATGTCTATCAGTTCGTGTATGACCTCATCCCTGTCCTTTGTCTGTCCGGGCCTGAGAGACACGCACATGTTCTGGTAATCTGCCGGAGAACCTATACCGTAGATACATGACACGGATGCTACGACAATGACATCTTTTCTCTCGGAAAGGGATGTTGTGGCAGACAGCCTGAGCTTATCGATCTCATCGTTTATTGATGAGTCCTTCTCGATATAGGTGTCTGAAGAGGGGATATATGCTTCCGGCTGGTAATAATCATAATAGGACACAAAATACTCTACCGCGTTTTCCGGGAAGAATTCCTTCATCTCCGAATACAGCTGACCGGCAAGTGTTTTGTTGTGGGATATGATCAGCGTCGGCTTGTTGAGCGCAGCGATGACATTTGCCATGGTAAACGTCTTACCCGATCCGGTAACACCAAGCAATGTTTCAAACTGATTGCCCTCTTTGAAGCCTTCGACAAGTTCTTTTATTGCCTGCGGCTGGTCGCCGCAGGGTTTGTATTCCGAATGTAATTTAAAATCCATTTTGTTCGTCCGGGAAAGATCATTAAAAAGAGAACGGAGGATAGTAGATTCCCCGGTCGGTGATGATCGCCGTGATAAGGCTGTGGTCGGTGACATCAAATGCGGGGTTGTAAACTTTGATACCGGACGGCGCCATGCGCGAGGAATACCACATGGTAGTCACCTCTTCGCCGTCTCTTTGTTCGATGGGTATATCGGCTCCCGTAGCAATGGAGGTATCTATCGTTGACATGGGCCCGCACACATAGAAAGGAATACCATAGTGTTTTGCAACGGTCGCAACCACACTCGTTCCTATCTTGTTTGCGGTATCACCGTTTGCCGCAACCCTGTCGCAACCGACAAGCGCCGCATCGATCTTACCCGATGCCATGAGGGAAGCGACCATATTGTCACACTGAAGCGTTACATCCAGTCCCGCCTCGGCAAGCTCAAATGCAGTCAGTCTTGCACCCTGAAGGAGAGGCCTTGTTTCATCACAGTAAATATGAAAATCATACCCCCTCTCATGTCCGAGATACATTGCAGCCGTGGCTGTTCCGTATCTGGACGTGGCAAGCTGGCTTGCATTGCAATGGGTGAGAAGCCCGTAACCGGGTTTTAAAAGTGTGAGCGCATTCTCCCCGATCGCCCTGCAGGACTCTTCATCCTGCCTGCGTATAAGAAGTGCTTCATCTTTCAGGGCATTAAGGATCTTCGGTATGGGCTCATTTGCATGATCTTCGACCACTTTGCGCATCCTTGAAAGGGCCCAGCTTAAATTCACTGCCGTAGGCCTGGAAGAATTAAGGTGATCCATGTCTTCGGACCACTTTTTGAAGAAATCTTCAAAACTATCGGCACTTACCGAGCATGCATCGAGGTATGCCGCAAATGCCGCAAATACACCTATGGCCGGGGCTCCTCGCACCTGAAGCAGATATATCGCAGTATAAAACTCCTCAAGCGAACACAGACGAAGCATCCGTCTTTCGTTCGGAAGCTTCGTCTGGTCAATTATCACTATCTGTTTTGCTGCATCATCAAGCGCAACAGTTTCCATTATGATCTCCTGTCATCAAAGATCAGGTTCGATGAGTCCGTAAGTGTTGCCTTTTCTCTTATAGACAACGCTCACCTGTCCGTTCTCGGCATTTGTGAACACATAGAAGCTGTGTCCGCAAAGTTCCATCTGAACGCATGCATCTTCAGGATACATCGGCTTGATATCGATCCTCTTGGTACGGACGATCCTGATCTCGTCATCATCGGAATAATCCTTCTCGATGAAATCCTGCTTGAAGTTTTCCGAAGCATGCTTCGCATCGATGATCTTGTTCTTGTACTTTTTGAGCTGGCGCTCGATGATCTCCTCAACAAGATCGATGGAAACATACATATCGTTACTTACCTGCTCGGAGCGGATGACGCTGCCCTTAACCGGTATGGTAACCTCGATCTTCTGACGGTCCTTTTCGACACTGAGTGTAACATGTATCTGGGTGTTGGGAGTAAAATAACGCTCAAGCTTTCCTATCTTGTCCTCAACTGCCTGTCTTAAGCCCGGTGTCACATCAATGTTCTTTCCAACAATTACAAATTCCATATCACAACCTCCTTTCGTATTTAAAGAGATGTATCAGAATATTCTTCGTATAGCGAGAATGTTTCTATATCCTGCATTTGAAACCTTGATACCTGTCTTGGCCGTAGATGCATGTACGATCTGGCCTCCACCAATATACAGACCTACGTGACCCGAATAGCATATAAGGTCTCCGGGTTGCGCCTCTGCAAGGCTTCCGACTCCGTAACCGACGGCACGCTGTGCACCCGACGAGTGCGGGAGTGATACACCAAAGTTCCTGTATACGCCCATCGTGAATCCCGAGCAGTCGGTTCCGTTTGTAAGGCTGGTACCGCCGTATACGTAAGGATTGCCGACAAACTGGAGCGCGTAGTTTGCAACACTCGATCCGAGTCCGCCGCCGCTGACGGAGTATGAACCGCCGCCACCGCCACTCTTCTTGCCGCTGCTCTTCTTGCCGCCGGCACTTCTTGCGGCTGCCTGCTGGGCACGCTTACGTTCTGCAGCTTCCTTCTTAAGTCTTGCTTCCTCTTCTGCCTTTGACTCGGCCTTCGGGAACCAGGTGGAAAGGCTGACGTATTCTCTGGATACCCAACCGTCACCTTCCTCAATATTAACCTTGATCCACT
>JAFRIL010000167.1 GCA_017432845.1 Lachnospiraceae bacterium
ATACGGAGCGGAATCGGGACTCTTCGGCCTGGGCGATAACATGAACAAGGTTGTTGATACGTTAAAGTTTGATGATGGCAGCCCGTCGGCTTTTCTGCAGAGCCTTCAATCAGGAAGAAGCGGGACCGTTCATGTCACCAACGGTTCAGGCATCAGCTGTTATATCAGCCATCAGCCTATCGGCAGGACCGGGGCAAGCATCCTGGTAACGGTTCAGGATAGCCAGATACAAAGAAGTATCATCGAGGAGAATCAGGATACGAGGAGCATGATCATCAAAGTGCTCTTCTCCATAGGTATATTCGTTGCTCTCATAATCATCATCTATATAATCAACAGAGTCAGCTTTACCAAGGAGAGCATGGAGCTTCAGAACAAAGCCGAGACCGATCTGCTCACGGAGCTTCTGAACAAGATCTCCACCGAGAACAAGATCAAGGAATATCTTAACGGTGATGGTCATGACAAGACGAGCATGATGTGCGTCCTTGATATCGATAACTTTAAGAAGATCAACGATACGATGGGACATGCGTTCGGAGATGAGGTTCTTGCGACACTCGGAAAGAGGATAAGGACAGAGTTCCGTGTGACGGATATTATCGGCCGTACGGGAGGAGACGAGTTCATCATCTTCCTTAAGGATCTCAAAGATGACTCAGTGATCGAGCGTGAATCCGGAAGAGTCGCAGGTTTCTTCAAAGATTTCACGGTCGGAACATATACGAAGTATTCGCCCACGGCAAGTATAGGAGCGGCGATCTATCCGCGTGACGGAAGCGATTACGAGAGCTTGTACAAGGCTGCGGATACGGCATTGTACAAGGCAAAGAAGAGAGGAAAGAACCAGCTGGCATTCTTCTCGGAGACGACTGAGGAGGATAAGCTTGAGGCGGCAAACGCCAATAAACCCAAACCGATAGACTCGGACAGTGACGATGCTTAATGACAGGGGCCCATCAGCAGATGGGTCCCTTTTGTTTACTTTGTACACCGATCGGAAAAATCTTTAGGCAACCTTGGCATTGGCTTTTATAAAGAGCGCTGTTATAATTTTTCATGTCCGGGGATTTTCCGGACAATACTACACAAACACTAGATTCGGAGGTTACAGGTAATGGCAGGTTTATCACTCAAGAACATTTGCAAAGTTTACCCCAACGGATTCCAGGCTGTTAAGGATTTCAATCTTGAGATCGCAGATCAGGAATTCATTATTTTCGTCGGCCCTTCCGGTTGCGGTAAGTCTACGACACTTCGTATGATCGCAGGCCTTGAAGAGATCTCTTCCGGAGAACTCAAGATCGGTGACAGGGTTGTCAATGATGTAGAGCCCAAGGACAGGGATATCGCAATGGTTTTCCAGAACTACGCTCTTTATCCTCATATGTCCGTATATGACAATATGGCATTCGGACTTAAGCTCCGTAAGGTTCCCAAGGATGAGATAGATAAGATGGTTAAGGAAGCAGCTAAGATCCTTGATCTTACATCACTGCTCGACCGTAAGCCCAAGGCTCTTTCGGGTGGTCAGAGACAGCGTGTTGCCATGGGTCGTGCGATCGTTCGTAATCCCAAGGTATTCCTTATGGACGAGCCTCTTTCAAACCTTGATGCAAAGCTCCGTGTTCAGATGAGAATTGAGATCGCAAAGCTTCATCAGAGGCTCGGAACCACGATCATCTACGTTACACATGACCAGACAGAGGCTATGACACTCGGAACGAGGATCGTAGTTATGAAGGACGGCGTCATCCAGCAGGTTGATACCCCTCAGAATCTGTATGACAAGCCCTGCAATCTCTTTGTTGCCGGATTCATGGGCAGCCCTCAGATGAACTTCATCAATGCTACAGTTGAGGTTAACGGCGATGTTGCCAGCCTCAAGTTCGCAGGAAAGAGCGTTCCGCTTCCTCCCGCCAAGTCCAAGAAGCTCATCGACGGCGGCTATGACGGAAAGGTCGTTACATTCGGTATCCGTCCCGAAGATGTATATGATTCCGAAATGTATATAGAAACATCTCCCCAGAGTGTGTTCGAATCAACCGTTAAGGTATACGAGCTGCTCGGTGCGGAAGTTTATCTGTACTTCGATCTTGAAGAGTTCCCGATCACCGCAAGAGTAGATCCCAGAACTACTGCAAGACCGGGTGACACGGTCAAGTTCGCATTCGATGTTGAGAAGATCCATGTATTTGACAAGGATACGGAGAATATCATAACGAACTAGTCACATAAGGCTGTTTAAGGCGGGTCCTTTTCGGGCCCGCTTTTTTGTGGTAGATTATTATCATGGCTTATTCGGAAGATGAAAGGTTCATGAAGCAGGCTCTGCTGCAGGCCCGGAAGGCATACAGGCTCGGAGAGGTTCCCATCGGATGCGTCATTGTCTATGAGGGAAAGATCATAGGCAGAGGGTACAACCGCAGAAACACAGACAAAAATACACTTTGTCATGCGGAGATTACCGCGATCAGACGGGCCAGCAAAGCTATGGGAGACTGGAGACTTGAAGGGTGTACTATGTATGTGACTCTTGAGCCGTGCCAGATGTGTGCCGGTGCATGTGTCCAGGCCAGGATCGACAGGGTCGTGATCGGATGCGAAAGCCCCAAATCCGGATGTGCGGGATCCGTGATCAACTTACTCCAGATGGATGATTTTAACCATAAGGTTGAGATCACAAAAGATGTGCTGGCGGATGAGTGCAGCCTGATCCTGTCCGAATTCTTTACCAATCTCCGTAAGCGTAACAAACTTGAAAAACAAACTGCCGGAAGGCTTCTTAAGGAGTGTGCACAGTATGATCTCTGACCAGATGATCACCAAGATAGTAAACGATGTAAACCGCCTGTCGGGATGCGAACTTGCCGTATCGGACGGACAGGGACGCGTGATCGCCGCTTCGTTATCTGCTCCCACGCTCCCGGAAGGTGCGATAGCCTCATTTGCAAAAAGCAGCAAAGATGAGGATGTGTCGGACGGATGTGTGTTCATTAAGATACCTCAGACTGATGAGAGGTTTTATGTTCTTGTTGCGGATGCAGGCGATAACGGTCAGGTCTATGCCCGTCTTGCCGCGTCCCAGCTCGTTAATGTGACGGAAGCAGCCGAGAACAGAGTGGACAGGGATTCGTTTTTCAGAAATGTGATCCTTGGCAATCTGTTTGATGTTGATATATATGAATTTGCCAGAAAGCTTCATATTGAGGATGAGCAGAGAAGATGTGTATTTATCATCGAACCGGTAGCTCACAAAGATCCGCAGCTTGCGGAAATGGTAAAAGAGCTGTTCTATACCGAAGCGGGAGATCATGTCACGGCACTTGATGAAGACAGGGTCATAGTTATAAGAGCCCTTGACGAAAACGAAGGGAAGGACGAGCTTTCCGAAACAGCGGACATGCTTGTTGATATGGCGGGTTCCGAAGCATCGCAGGATGTAAGGGTTTCATACGGAACCGTTGCCGGATCGCTAAAAGCTCTGGCGGATTCTTACAGGGAAGCCAGGATGGCGCTGGATATAGGAAAGATATTCTATCCTATGAAGAGATCGATCGAGTATACGAATCTCGGAGTTGGAAGACTCATATACCAGCTGCCTGTTGATCTGTGCCATCTGTTCGTAAAGGAGATATTCGGTGACGATATTCCCGAGGAGATAGATGATGAAGTGCTTGCAACGGTGAACAGGTTCTTTGACAACAGCCTGAACGTTTCCGAGACGAGCCGTCAGTTGTTCATCCACCGTAACACGCTTATATACAGGATAGAAAAACTTCAGAAGGCGACCGGACTTGACGTGAGGGTGTTTGATGATGCGCTGACGCTGAAGATAGCGCTTATGGTCGTTAACTATTTAAAGTATACAAAGTCTTAATCATATCCGCGAAGTTCAACGCTTCTTATGGTTTTAAGCAGCTCCTGCCGGTAACGCAGGAGCTTTTCCTTATCAGCGGCATGAAGTGTTTTGTCGGGAACGAAGTCCGACTCGACATAGCCCTGCAGGAAATATCTTGTCGCACCGGCAAGCATTTCGCCGATCTGCTTTATGTCCGTATCATCGAAAAGCTCGTCTGCAACTGTGGATCTGAATTCATACTCGCAGTTTCCGTTGATCAGAAGGCTGATACTCTCCCTGATAGCTGAAGTATCGATACCTGAAATGCCGCTTGCCCTGCCGTAGCCCGGAATGGATGACTTGATATCCATGGCAATGTAGTCGGTAAGACCTTCTTCCATAAGTGTGCCGATCATTCCGGGATTGGTTCCGTTTGTATCAAGCTTTACAAGAAATCCCTTATCTTTTATCGCCCTTATCAGATCGGGAAGGTCGCTGTATATCGTCGGCTCTCCACCCGTGATACAGACGCCTTCGATTATGCCCTGTCTCTTATCAAGGAACCCAAGCACTTCTTCTAAGGTATATTTGCAAGGAAGCGTGCCGTCTATGATATCGGCATTATGACAAAAAGGACAGCGCATGTTGCAACCGCCCAGAAAAACCGTTGATGCAACATGTCCCGGAAAATCCAGAAGCGTTGTTTTTAGTAATCCCTGAATGTTGATCATCAGTCGCAGAAGTTCCCTACAGTTCCGTCAGCAAACGGGCTGCCGATATCACATCTGCCGTGGTGATGGACTTCCCTTACGTAATCTTCGCGCTCGGTCTCAACCCTGTGGACCCCGATACGGCTCACTCCGTCAGCGGTTTTTCCGTCGAGCATCTTTATGACTTCTTCGATCTCCTGTTCAGTTGCCATGTTTTCCTCCCGGCATGTTTCTTCAGGTGCTTTGTTGTCTTGATAGACTTTATTATAACATGATATTATGTTTAATAATATGATGATAACGAAAGGAAGGCCTTTATGGAAGAACTGAATAATACTGAAGAAGAGATCATAGAGGAATCTCTTCCGGAAGAAGAAAAGACCAAGGAAGACCATCATAATTTCCCGACACAGGCCGTACTTACGATAAGAGCGATAGTCGGGATATATGTCGTATACCTTGCATATCAGATAATAACGTCGGACAGCGAGATAACTCCCTGGATGTGGGGTGCCGTAGGACTGTTTATAGTTGCCGGAAGCGGACTTGTCGTGATGTCGGTCAAGCGGTTCATATGCGGCGAATATGTCGGCGGAAAGAAAGACAAATAAGCCCCAATGCTTGAATTGACAAGGGTTACGCCCTTTAGTATACTTAATTCGCGGTTGGCCGGATCAGTGTTATCCGGGTCCTGCGCAACAGGTCGCCGTGAACCGTGTCAGGCCAGGAATGGAGCAGCACTAAGCGGATGCATCTGTGTGCCGCAGGGGTGCCTGGGCAGCACCCCGGCCAACTGTCCTTTTGTTGTGGGAAGGAGTCCGGTAAGTGGACCTTAAGACCATCGTCATCTTAATCACAGGGATCATAGTCCTGGCATTTATGGCAGGCTATATCTGGTATCTAAAACGTGGCGGGGATGATGATGACAGCGTGTTTGACGATATGGAAGGCCAGGAGTTTGAGGAATACTGTGCGGGCCTTCTCGAAGCAAAAGGGTTTGAAAATGTTGAGACAACTCCCGGCAGTCATGATTACGGGATCGATATAATCGCTGACAGGGACGGGATAACATATGCGATCCAATGCAAATGCTATTCGGATACCATCGGTATCAAGGCGGTGCAGGAAGCATATGCAGGAAAAGATTATTACGGCAGCATGGTGGCTGTTGTAATGACGAACCAGTATTTTTCAAAGAGTGCCATACAGTTTGCCGAGAAGCTTAATGTTATACTGTGGGACGGCGACTATGTGATGAAGCTCATACATGAAGTGGACATCCCGGAGAAGAAGAGCCTGCTTGATTTTTTCGGACACATACGAAGAAGAAACCGCAAAAGAGCCGATGAAGAAGCTCTTGAGGATGACCTGTTCTTCGAAGATATTACAGAAGACGAAGATACGGAATGAAAAAAAGAATTTTAATGCTGACAAGCACATGGGACAGTGATTACAGCAAAGCCATCGTTGCCGGTATCATCGAACGGATCGGAGACGATGACATAGAGCTTCACATCCTTAATGCTTACGATAATGTGGAATATGCTTTCTACCAAAAAGGCAGGGAGATCTATTCGCTTCCCGATCCGGAAAGTTATGACGGACTGCTCTTAGCTCTTCCGACTGTGGAAGCTGTCAAATATATCAGCGGTATCACCGGAAGATTCCATGAACAGCAAAAACCGATAGTCGGTATAGATACACGTGCCGAGAATGCGATATTCTGCGGACTCGACAACTACCGTTCAATGTACCAGCTCGTGGAGCATATGATCACTATCCATGACTGCAGGACGCTGAACTATCTCGGAGGGCCCGAAGATCACGAAGAGAACAGACAGAGGTTTGCCGGATTTTGTGACTGTCTGGAAGCTCATGGCCTTAAGGTACAGAAGAAGAGAGTACTTCATAAGAGATACAGAAGGGGAAACGGAGCCGAGGCTTATAATGAGTGGAAGAAACTCGGGGTCAATATGCCCGATGCGGTCATATGTGCCAATGATTTTATGGCTATAGGATATGTTGAGGAGGCCACAAAAGACGGCATTTCCATACCCGATTACATGAAAGTCACGGGGTTCGACAATATCATCGAGGCCCAGAAATTTGCCCCTTCGATCACAAGTGTCAACAGAAACTGGAAGTCTCTCGGTTATGAGTCTATGGATGCGCTTCTTGATGCCATGGATGGGAATACCGAGTATGACACGAGATTCGTGGAAGGATCGATCGCCTATAACGAGAGTTGCGGCTGCAGTCTTGTGCGCGATATCAGAGCGGATTATAACGAGATGATAAAACGTGCCAAAAAAGATAATGAGATTGCCAGAAAGCAGGGATTTGCCAGACAGATCCTCTTTGGCAGCCGGTCCATGGAAGAGTTCATGAAAGCGATCGAGGAGTGCAAGGATCTGTTCGGGATAAAAGATACGGCAGTATGCCTTAACGCCACCTTCTTTGAAACGGATCCGGATGAAGAAGGAAGCGGTTATGATGAACGTATGGTACTGTACAACAGGACCGGATCGGGCGTTATCGACATAAGACACCAGCTGTATCCTTCTGACTGGAATAATAAGAAAATCTTTCTGTTCGCATCCCTTAGAAGCGGCGCGAGAACATTCGGATATACGGTGATGCCGTATGACGAAGAGTTCTTTTCAAGGCACCGCCACAGGACATTTGTTGAGAGCATGTCGCTTGCACTTACCAACGTAAACAGGCGGCTTAGAATAGAATCGCTGATGCAGGCAGATACCAAAACGGATTAAACGGAGGAAAGTATTATGGAAAAGAAGAGTTCGGCTCTTATGGCCGGCATCATCTTTGTACTGATGGTGATCATGATATGTGCGGTTAATACCGCCGGAGGGGGACAGTACGTATTTGCGGGTTCGTTCTGGGCTCTTGTACCGCCTCTTGTGGCCATTATCCTGGCACTTATAACCAAGGAAGCGTATTCATCGCTCTTTGTCGGAGTGGTACTCGGAGCGCTTATGGCTTCAGGAGTATCGTTTACGGGAACCCTCAACATGATAACTGTTGAAGGACTGTCGGATGCTGTTGCGTCAAATGCGGGAATCCTGATCTTCCTTGTGATACTCGGATCGATCGTGGCACTCATCAACAAATCAGGCGGATCGAGAGCATTCGGAGACTGGGCTTCAAAGAACATCAAGACGAAGGTCGGAGCCAGCATTGCAACATTTGCCCTCGGCGTGCTGATCTTCATTGATGACTATTTTAACTGCCTGACGGTCGGATCCGTTATGGCGCCGATCACTGATTCCAAGAAGATATCAAGGGCAAAGCTTGCATACCTGATCGATGCGACAGCCGCTCCTGTATGTATGATAGCTCCCATCTCTTCATGGGCAGCAGCCGTAAGCGGATGCGTGTCCAGTGAGAAATACTCGGGTATAGAACTCTTCGTTAGAGCGATACCTTATAACTTCTATTCGATACTTACATTTGTGTTCATAATCACCCTTTCACTCCTTAAGTTTGATTACGGCAAGATGAAGAAGTTCGAGGAAAGAGCAGAGGTTACGGGAGAACTCGGTGCCATGAAGCTTTCCGAAGACGAGGAATTCAAGCTCAAGGACGAGGGTCCTTCAGCAACACCGAAAGAGAAGATCATAGATCTTGTAATACCCGTTATACTCCTTATCGCATTTTGTATATGGGGACTTCTGTTTAACGGATTCTCGGCTATTGAAGAAGGTGGAGTTATCGAAGCATTCTCTTCAACGGATGCTTATGTGGGCCTTCCGTGGGGAAGCATACTTGCTCTTGTGGCAGTTATCATCTACATGCTCGCACGCAAAGCCATGACATTTACTGAAGCAATGGAATGTATTCCAAAGGGCTTTATCGCAATGGTGCCCGCGATCACGATACTGACACTTGCAACATCTCTTAAGAATATGACAAATGCCCTTGAGGCAAAATCATTTGTCGGAAATGTTATGGCAAACGCACAGGGACTTCAGTGGGCTCTTCCCGCGATAGTATTTGTAGTGGCTTGCCTTGTATCGTTTGCGACCGGAACGAGCTGGGGTACGTTCGGAATACTCATCCCCATCGTATCAGCTATCTTCCCCGAAACAAGCTCGCTGTTCTTCGTGGGAATATCAGCCTGCCTTGCAGGTGCCGTATGCGGAGACCACTGTTCACCGATCTCGGATACGACGATCATGTCATCCGCGGGTGCACACTGCAATCATATAGATCATGTTGAGACACAGCTTCCGTATGCGATATCGGTTGCCGGAATATCGTTTGTCTGCTATCTTCTCGCAGGCGTGTTCGACAAGGCGGGGATCACATGGCTGAGCCTGCCGATAGGTGCGGTATTCACGGTTTCTTTCCTTCTGTTTGTCAAGAACATAACAACTAAGCCCTGAGCAGATACCGGGAGGTAGAAATGTTTAAGAGAAAATGGTATGAATGGATGCTGACTGTCGTATTCTTTGCGATGGTGGCGCTGTGTGTTTATCTGAACCTGTCGCCGGATCACAGGGAGAGCTTTACGACGATCGCCGTAAACCTTGTGCTGTTTGTTATCGTGGCAGTAGTATTTCTGGCTGCGGATCTTGGCAGCTTTGCTCCGATGAACGCTATAATCAAGGATCTTAAGGCAGCCAGCGAGAAGATCCGTTCGGATGCGATGAACGCCCATTCATATCTGTGGGAGCCGTACCAGTCAAGTGACGTCAAGCTTTTCAGGACGGAAAGGCTCAACCAGCTGTTCACTGATTTTATATTTGAACTCAACCGCGAAGACGATGCCGAGAACGCATATTACCGGCCGAGCATTGATGACTATATCAACGAGGATCTTGTTGATAATGTAATGCACAGGAATGAGCTTAACCAGGTGCCCGGAATGCTGACCGGACTCGGGATCCTCGGAACGTTCATCGGACTGTCGATCGGACTTCAGCACTTTAACACATCAGGCTCGACGGAACAGATGAGTGCCAGCATCGAAGCTCTTATGAGCGGTATAAAAGTCGCATTCCACACGTCTATTTTCGGAATGGTATTCTCCCTTACATTTAATGCGGTGTTCAAGAGGAAACTGTATGAAGGCGAGAGCGCCGTACAGGAGTTTTCACACGCTTTCAAGAAGTATGTCCTTCCCGATACCGAGAACAACGGAATGAACCAGCTTATCTCGCTTCAGGCCGAGCAGCTTGAGGCAATGGACAGGATGTATGTAAGAGTTGCCGAAGAGCTCGGAAAGATCATAGATCCTCAGTTTGACAGACTCAACAAAGCCGTATCGGAGTTTGAGACTATCATGGTAAGGAACGAGACCGAAGCGATACGTCAGATAGTGGAGACATTTATAACGGAAATGAACTCCTCTCTCGGGAACAGCTTCTATCAGCTGTCGGAATCTGTTAACGAACAGTACAGATCGCAGAAGGAAACAGCCGAACTTATGACGGATCTTCTGAAGACTACCGGAAGCAATACGGCAACGCTTCATACGATCAATCACGAAACGGAGCGGCTGGTTACCACACTCAACAGCTATACCGCAAGCATTCAGACGATACAGAACGAGCTTCAGAAGACACTTGCGGGACTGTCCTCGGAAGACAAATCCGCAAGGGATCTTATCCTTCAGGAAAAGAATATGCTGCTTGAACAGGGAAATATCATCAATGAATTCAGGCAGGCGATCACGGAGATAGGAAAGTATTCAAAGGATACGAACGAGAATGTCAATGAAGCGCTCGAAGAGATAACGAACGGCGTTGATTATATGAGAAAACTGACTGAAAAAAGGACTCAGTTGGGCGGTAAGTGATCATGAGAAGAAGGCCACCCCACAAAAGGGATGAGGAAACCACATACTGGCTCTCTTACTCGGACATGATGGCAGGGTTGCTTTTGTGCTTCGTGCTCATCATATCATTTACGGTGCTCCGTTCCAAAGTGTTGTATGACCAGAAGCAGGATGAACTGGCAGGCAAGGAAAAAGAGCTTATCATCCAGTCGGAAGAGCTTGAGAACGAGAGACTGACGATAGACGAGCAGGGCAAGAAGCTCAACGCCCAGGAGCTGAAGCTCTCGGAGCAGGAGGGTGAGCTGCTGGCCCAGCGCCAAAAGCTGGAAGAACAGTCACAGCTTCTCAAGGACCTTGAAAAGCTCATGGGTGAGCAGCAGGCGAAGCTTGATAACATCATCGGTATCAGGAGTGAGCTGATCGAGGCACTTCGCAATGAGTTCGAGCATTCATCGCTGTCGATCGCTGTTGATGAGAAGACCGGAGCCATCACGATGGATTCAAACATTTTGTTTGAGTACAATCGGTCCGTTCTAAAATCAGGCGGTAAGGATTTTCTCGGAGAGTTCATGCCCAGGTATCTTAAGATACTCCTCAGCCCCAAATACAAAAATTATATTTCGGAGATCGTGATAGAAGGACATACCGATACGGACGGAACGTATCTGTCAAACCTGGAGTTGTCCCAGCAGCGCGCATATTCCGTTGCAAATTACTGTACGAATCCGAACAGCGATTTTCTGACCGATGAAGAAAAGGAAGAGCTTGAAAACGTCCTGTCCACTGTCGGAAAATCATTCAGTGAGCCTGTTCTTTCATCGGACGGGTCTGTTGATGCGACCGCTTCAAGGCGTGTTGAGATACTGTTCAGACTACGTGATGAGGAAATGATACGTGAGATGATGGAGATACTCAACGAAACATCAGGAGGAAGATGATGCAGAAAGCCTTATTTATTGGCGGTACCGGAACGATATCAATGGCTATCACGCAAGCTGTGGCACAGGATCCCGAGTGGGAACTGTACCTTATAAACAGAGGCTCGAGAAGTGATGAGGTTCCGGATAATGTCAATATCATAAATGCGGATATGGAAGATGCGGACGCGGTTGAAGAGCTTCTTGAGGGTGAAAGGTTTGACTGCGTTTGTGATTTCATAGGGTTTACTCCTGACCAGGTGGAGCGTAATCACAGGCTGTTTAGGGGCAGATGCGCCCAGTATATGTATATCAGCTCGGCATCCGCATACAACAAGCCGTGCAGGAACCATATCATAACGGAAGGAACGGCTCTTGCCAACCCGTTCTGGGAGTATTCCAGGAACAAGATATACTGTGAGAGCTTTCTGATGGACAAGTATGAGAAGGAAGGATTTCCGGTAACGATCATCCGGCCCAGCCATACTTATGACTTAAGGAGCATCCCGCTCGGAGTACACGGAAAGCTCGGAAGCTGGCAGGTAATAAAGAGGATGCTTGCGGGCAAGCCCGTGATCGTTCAGGGTGACGGTACAACACTTTGGACAATGACATTTAATGAAGACTTTGCAAAGGGATTTACGGGACTTATGGGAAATCCCCACGCCATAGGCGAGAGCTTCCAGATAACGAGTGATGAGACACTTACATGGAACCAGATATACGAAGCGATAGCCGATGCGCTCGGCGTTGATTATATACCGTATTATGTTTCTTCGGAGTTTCTGGCGTCGGTAAGTGATTATGATTATTACGGATCGCTTATCGGAGACAAGTCCAATTCAGTGATATTCGATAATTCCAAGATCAAACAGGTCGTACCCGGGTTTAAGTGTACGGTAAGATTTGACCAGGGAGTCAGGCGCGCGATAGACTACTGCCTGTCGCATCCCGAATGCCAGATAGCGGATCCTGAGTTTGATGAATTCTGTGACCGTGTGATCGATGCGCTTGAGGAAGCAAAGGACAGGTTAAGATAAGAAAAGATCGGGGCGACAGGATTTGAACCTGCGGCCTCAGCGTCCCGAATACCACTCACAACTTCTTATTCTATCCCGATTTGAACCATCACCGTTTGTTTTCGGTACTTTTCGCCACTCACCATCCCGATTATAACACATGATAACACGGAATAAACTGTCAAATAATGACTTTTTGGTAGAACAAAAGGTAGAACAAAATGCTCTCTATGAACCACAGCATCACGGTTCAAGGAGAGCTTTTTTACGGGCTCTCCTGTTTTTATGAAAAGGAGAAGCAAATGGCAGTATTAAAGAACAAAACACAAGGACAATATACAATGGTATCCCAGCGGATCATGAAAGACAAAAGCTTGTCTCTTACCGAGAGAGGAATGCTTCTGACTCTTTTATCTCTTCCGGATAACTGGCATCTGACAATCGTAGGGCTTGGTCAGATCCTTCCTGACGGAAAGGAGAAGATTGCTAAAACACTTAACAGTCTGATTGAAAAGGGATATGTCACAAGAGAGCAGAACAGAGGAGACAGGGGACAATTTGATTCCACAAATCTGGAGGTTCATGAAACCCCGGTACTTACCTCACATTCGGATCCGGATAACGATTATGGTGAGAAGGAACACCAACAAACAACATCATCTTCACCGTGCCCTGAAAACCCGGATACGGTAAATCGGGATACCGATAATCCGCAGCCGGAAAATCAGCCACAATATAATACTAATATATCTAATACTGATATATCTAATAATCATAGAGTGTGTATGACGGACACACTCACCGATTCAGAATATGATGATCTGGTATCAGAATTCGGCAAAGATAATGTTGATTATCACATAAACCGTATCAAGGATCGTGGTTATAAGGGCTGTTATAATTTCAATACCATCAAAGCCTGGTGCAAGGAAAGATTAAACCGTCCCGGCACCATGCAGAATTACCCTGCTAAGAAGAATTCATTTTGTAATTTCAAGCAACGGGATTATGACTTTGATGAGTTGGAGAGGCTGCTTGTATGCAACTAAGCATATCAAGGTGCTACTTTGGCGATTTACCGGAAATGAGACCGGTGCTTTTCGCACCGACTTCATTTCCTCCCGGTTCGTTTAATACCTGATCACTGCGAAGGAGCAAACAGTTCACCGGACTGTTTCGCTCCTTCTTCGTTTGCCGGATCATCGAGCTGAATATCACTTCCTGTCGGAACCGATATTCATGCTCTCGACTCCGGCATCAGGCATCTCTCTCCCGGGCAAATCGCAAAACCACAAATCACCCGCCGCCGACCGCCTAAGCTTCCAAATCGTCGGTGGGTGATTAGGCAAGTTTCGCATTGTGGCAAGCCACAACGCACCGCTGCACCGAAAAAGCCTATGGGCTTTTCCGCTTCCGCTAAACTTGCCAGTGGCTTCGCCCCTTGGAACCCTGCCTATCACTATTTTACGAAAGGAATGATCATATTATGCGTAAAGCAAATCGCAAAAGAAATATAGCTATTACCATACGAATGACAGAATCCGAATACGCTGATCTCCAATCCAGGGTTACGGAATCCGGTTTATCACAACAGGCATTCATCATAAATGCAGTCCGTGGGGCGACCATAACACCTTCTGATGGAATTGCAGTATTGAAGGAAATCAGTAGGACTTTTTCCGAATACGTAAAACAGCTCCGGGGTATCGGTACAAATGTTAATCAGATGGCTCATGTTGCAAATGGTCAGGGTTATCTGCCCAGCGAAACCATACTGTTAGGATTATCGGATCAAGTCGGAAGTATGCGAGAGGAAGGTGAAGATGTATGGCAATCAATAAGGTCGTCAATAAATCAACAAAAAGCCACGGGGCTATGAGAAATGTTCTCGAATATGTCCTGCGTGATGAAAAGATAAAAGAACAATACGTGTATATTGCCGGTCCTTATGCCGGGGAAACCATAAACTATGATGAGGTTTATCAGACCTGGCTACAGGAGAAAAGACTTTGGGATAAGGATTCCGGCAGAATGTACGCCCATTACATCATGAGTTTTCATAAGGATGAAAATATAACACCTGCAGAGGTTCTTGAGCTGTGTCAGCTGTATGCCGAAAGATTCTTCCCCGGACATCAATATGTTATCAGCGTCCACCAGGATAAGGATCATCTCCATGGTCATATAGTTGTAAATTCCGTTTCATACATTGACGGTCAGAAGCTCCATCAGACCAAGCATGATCTCGAACGTCAAAAGGAATTTACCAATGATCTCTGCCGTGAGAGAGGACTTACGGTAGCTGAGAAAGGACATCATTTCGACGGCTCCCTGATAGAACAGGGTGAGATCACCGCATGGAGCAAGGATAAATACAACCTGCTCATAAATGATTCCAAGAAGAGCTTCGTTGCCGACTGCGCCATAGCACTGCTGGAAGTGATCCCTCAGTCTGCCAGCAGAGAGGAATTCATATCCAGCATGGCACAAAGAGGATGGTCGGTACAATGGGAAGAAAAGAGGAAACATATCGTATTTCAAAACGAAAACGGAAATAAAGTTCGTGATACCAATATAGAAAAGACCTTTGCCGGTCTGGAAGTGAACAAGGAGGCGCTTACACATGAATTTGAAAGACAGAATGAAATCAGACATACCAAATCAGACATTATCAGAATCGGAAACGATACAGCAGATGTCAGAGACGATAGAAAATCAGAATATCCGGATACAGCAGCTCTCATCAGAGAAATTAGAGCTGACATCAGTGATAGCAGATCTCAGAGCAGAGCTGTCATCCGTTCAGAAAATCAATCAGTCGCTGACAACCAACAATCAGTTACTCGTGAAGCAGAACGACGACTTGAGGAACAACGCAGGGCTCGTGAGCAGGAAAGAGCAAGAGAAGCTCGCAAAAGAGCTCACCAACACTCGGGGCCTTCTCTCTGAAGCCAGAAAAAAGATTAATATGTCAAATGTCGAAGCCGTTGAAGCGGCTCAGGCCACTCAGAAAGCTGCTGAACAGAAGGCCGCAAAGGAAATAGCAGAATATAAAGCATCTGCTGATAAAAGGATCGCTGATGCCATTAATGCCAAGAATACGGTGATCAAACAGGCAAAGGACAAGGTAAAAGCCGCTGAAAAGAGTCGTCAGATAGCCTGGGGATCTCTTCTTGCCACGC
>JAFRIL010000168.1 GCA_017432845.1 Lachnospiraceae bacterium
AAAGGCTGTATGTGGTTCTCGACAGTTTTTATCCGGACAGTGAATATCTTTTTCCGGCAGATACGGAGAACGGTGCTATAACCAATTACATGGTATACCAGTTTTACAGCAGGATATGTAAGAAGCTGGGAATCAGGATCTCGCGGGAAGAGATAAAAGGAACTCACTCATTCAGAAGAAATGCAATAACGGATGTGGTCAACGCTTCCGGCGGTAATCTTATCCTTGCAGCAGAATTATTCGGAAATTCGCCGGAAATTGCCAAAAAGAACTACTATACGGGCATAAACAAAGAAGAAGCTCTCGAGGTTTTGAACAAGAGAAAAATCTCTTAACCAATCTTAACCAAATCTTAACCAAAAAATAGAGGTTTTTTACTCCAAAGAAAAATCGCAAACCCAGCAAATATGCGGGTTTGCGATCCAAAGTAATCATCGGAGTGACAAGATTCGAACTTGCGGCCTCTTCGTCCCTAACGAAGCGCTCTAGCCAAACTGAGCCACACCCCGAGACCAATCTATTCTATCGAACTGTGGCTCCGCTGTCAAGGATTAAAATCTATTTTACGGTCACATCCACATCACCCGTGCTCGTATGTACGCTGATAGTGCCTTCAGAGCCGTTTTCTTTTTCAAAATGCTTTTCGGTATGCTCGCCGTTTACGTGTATGTCACCTGTGCTCGTATCCACTATGTATGAATAGTCATCGGGATTACCGTTCAGCGAAAGAGCGACGTCACCTGTTGACGTATCGATTGTCGCTTTTCCGATCTCAGAGTTATTGATGTTAAGATCCCCTGTTGATGTATGGGTCGTAAAATCTTCCGCAAACAGCCTGAGAATATTAATATCTCCCGTTGATGATCCTATCGAAAGCGCTCCGACCTTGATCTTATCTCCGTTAATATCGCCTGTACTCGACTCTATCTCAAGCATTTCCCCTTCCGTATCACTGATCATGATATCTCCGGAACTTGTCTTGATCCTGCCGGATAAGTTCACATGGTCGACACTAAGATCGCCCGTGGATATTTTCGCATCGATCCCTATCGGAACCGTCCCTTCGGGAACAGTTATCGTATAACCGTCATCAACACCGAATCCTCCGAAGTCGAACATGACAAATACCTTATTCGGCTGACTGACCTTTAATGTCAGACCGTCATTTTCAATAACAGGCTCATCACCTTTTCTGGTCCTGTATGTTATGGAATACTTGTCACCGTGCGTGATCGTAACATCCATTGTCGAGATCTCAAGCTCCATGTTCTCAAAATCATCGAGTTCAACCGTTTCCTCTACGTGTCCAGCATTGACACTTGTTCCGTCTTCGGAGAATCCCAGGCTCCACCCGGCTCTTCCGCCCGATGCAATTCCTATGCAGGCAATGATCACGCCTACCGGTATCATACATGCAGCAACTATCAAAATGATCTTTACCGTCTTATTCATCATTCATTCTCCTTTGATCTAATACCATTTCTGCGGAATATCTTTCCGATCAGTGCGCGGACCAGATAGAACACACCAAATCCCATCAGCACTCCTGTAGCCAGTGTACACAATCCCATACCTGCCATGACCATTTTCTGGGCAAATCCGGGCGCCATCCACATAAAGACCAGGCACCCGACCCCTCCGGCAACAAGCGCAACAGCAGTTGCCATAAATGCGATTATGAGCGAGATCAAAACAACGATAAGAGAGAATGCAAGCGCAAAGACCACGATCGTAAGAGGCAGCGACAGAGGCAACGACAAGACTCCGAGTATCGACAGCCATACAACCGTCGCATGACCCTTAACGGTCTTGTTTTCCTCATACTCGTCTATGTGCTTCTGCGTACAATCATCGAGGATCTTTTTGGCCGCATCCTTTGCGCTTCCGATGCGCTCGGTAACATCATCATCATCACCAAGTTCCATATCTGCGATCAGTTCTGTATAGTATTCCACAGCATCTGTGCGGTCTTCTTTGGGGATGTATTTAAGACGCTTTTCCAGTTCTTTGATAAACTCGGATTTATTCATCGGTTTCACCTCCGTTAGTCTTACCAGAGCCTATGTTAGTGCCTGCAAGCAGTTCATCTATCCTGCCTTTGTATTCTTCCCATTCACTAGAGTAGAATTCAAGCAGTTTTCTGCCCTCATCCGTTATTGCGTAATATCGTCTGTTACGGCCCTGATAAGGAGCATCATACGTACGAAGATGACCGGATTTCTGCAGACGTCTCAGTACCGGATACAGAGTGGATTCGGAGATATCCACTATCTGACGCATCTTCTGGGTCAGTGTATAACCGTATGAATCTTCATGATCAACTATCCCGAGAACACACGCATCCAGAAGCGGTGCCGTTAACTGATAGGTCATATCCATTCCTCCTTTGATATCTTTTACTGTATGATACTATACGTCATATAATATTGTTTGTCAACACCTATTTTGAATAATTGTAAAAATCACATCGCCATGGTAAAATCATTACATGGGTATCAATTCATACGGACTGTTCGGAAACGGACAGCCGACAGGTTCTTACAACGACAGGAACTATGAATTGCAGAGGCAGCTGGAGGCGCGTAAGCAGCAGCTTGGTGACCTTGACCGGATGCCTTCCTTAAGTGTTGCCCAGCAGGAGAAGCGCAAGCAGCTTCTGAATGCGGTCGACCATCTGTCCGGACAGCTCGAACCCAAACCGGCTGCCGCAAGACCGGCTGCACAGAGTCTTAACAGTGTTGGACGCCGCGATCTTGAAGACGGCATTGTCATTCCCAAGTCAAGGATGGAAGCTTCCAATGCATACTCCAAGATGACTCCTCAGAAGCGTCGTCCGAATCCGGGGTATGCGGATAACGAATACTCCAATTCCGGGTCTGTTACATATAAAAACCCGGGGCGCTATGACGGAAGTGCCACAACGCCCCAGGATACATATCTTAAAGGTTTCTTTGTCGATATTAAATTGTGATCCTACCCTTCAATGAACAAAACACCCAGTGTTCCGGGTCCGCAGTGCGAGCTTATAACGGCTCCCGCACTTGTTTCGAGTATTTCCTCAAAATGTCCGAGCCCCTCAAGGTATGATCTTACTTCCTCTATCAGTTCCCTGTCTTTGGAAGTATGTGTAATGAACACGCGCGTAGGATTCGCTTCGAGAAGCATGTAATGCATATCCTTAACGTAATCCATCACCACATTACGGATCTGTCCTCTGTACTTTTTGGACACTTCCATCTTGCCGTCCTTTACTACGATCTTCGGATGGATCTTAAGAACTCCGCCTGTAAGTGCCACAACGCTCGAACAGCGTCCGCCTCTTGCGAGATAAGTGAGTGTGTCGATCACAAAGCTGGACCTTACCTTCGGGCGTATACGCTCGATATTGGCAACGATCTCATTCCCCGACAGCCCTTCCTGTGCCATACATGCCGCTTCAATAACCATCAGGCCGATGCCCGTTGACAGATTCATCGAGTCGATAACATGAACCCTGTCCGTTGCATCAAGATCCTCGGCAACCATGTTGAACACATTGTATGTCGTGGACATTCCCGACGCGATAGTAAACAGTATTATCTCTTCATGGACTTCAAGAAGCTCTTTCATGACAGCCATCGCATCCGTCACTGAAACAGCGGATGTCTTAGGCGTAGTCTTGTTCTTATCCGACCACTCGAATATCTCGTCCTGCGATATTTCAACACGGTCACGATATTCCTTGTCGCCGAGCATTATATGCAAAGGGATGATGGTTATCCCGTACTTCTCGACGAGATCTGCGGAAAGGTCGCACGTGCTGTCAGAACATATCCTTACCATGATTAAGCGATCTTGGACTTGGCAACATCAACGAGCGTGGCAAAACCTTCTGCATCGTTAACTGCCATCTCTGCAAGCATCTTGCGGTTGATATCGATCTCGGCAAGCTTTAATCCATACATGAATCTGCTGTAAGAGATCCCGTTCATCCTTGCTGCAGCGTTGATACGTGCGATCCAGAGCTGTCTGAACTGACGCTTGCGCTCTTTTCTGCCTGCAAATGATGAGCAAAGTGCACGCATTACGGACTGCTTGGCAACACGATACTGGTTGGAACGTGCTCCCCTGTAACCCTTTGCGAGCTTTAATACTTTATTATGCTTTCTCTTGGCGTTCATTCCGCCTTTAATTCTGGCCATTGTATTTTCCTCCTAAATCTCTATCCTGCTCCTGTAGGACGCTCGGCCATCCGAATCCTCCTTCGGAGGATGGGGCCTCGCGGTGTAGACAGGTCCTTCCCGATTCATTTCATGGATCGGGCCCCTCCTGTCTACATTTACTGAAGATAAGGTGTGATCTTCTTCATGTTCTTTACGTTTGTCTCATCCGTAATGACTGCATGTCTTAAGTTTCTCTTGTTCTTGGTCGTCTTCTTGGTCAGGATATGACGCCTGTAAGCTTTGTTTCTTTTTAACCTTCCGGTACCTGTAACTTTGAAACGCTTTGCAGCGGATCTGTTTGTTTTGATCTTTGGCATTTTTACTTCCTCCTAATCACTGATTTATTTTAACTGCAAATTCCGGTTTATCGCTTTTCAGTTAAAAACATTGTAAGTGTACGCCCCTCAACCTTCGGAGCTTTTTCGACGGTAGCGACATCTGAAAGTGCTTCCGCAATATCGTCGAGGATATATCTGCTGTTGTTCATATGAGCCATCTCACGGCCCCTGAAACGCAGTGTGATCTTTACCCTGTCGCCCTTCGACAGAAACTTTCTTGCTGCGGCGATCTTGGTATTGAGATCGTTCGTGTCAATGTTGGGCGACATTCTGATCTCCTTGATCTCTATTACCTTCTGCTTCTTGCGGGCTTCCTTCTCCTTACGGGTCTGTTCATAACGGAACTTGCCGTAGTCGATAAGCCTGCACACAGGCGGAGCCGCATTGGGCGCAATCATGACAAGATCCACACCTGCATCCTCAGCCATCTTCCTGGCTTCATCGGTGTTCATGACTCCGAGCTGCTCATTATTTTCTCCGATCACGCGGACTTCCTTGTCGCGTATCTGACCATTGATGATTAGATCTGCTATTGTTTTATCCTCCCTGTATCAGTCCAAAACCACATAAAAAACTGCCCACACGGAATGAGCAGAATACACATGACACCTGTTGATGTCTTACACATTGACGCCTGCTAAGCCTGCCTTACCGGCAAATGCCGCAGGGTGAGATCTCTCTGCTTTCCGTGTAATTTATTTGACCCGGTTAACTTAACACATATTACCGGCTATGTCAACGATTTTTCGACCAGTTACACAAAAATGCCACAGCCGCTCCAAACAGCACCGTCATCGGAAATACAATCCAGGCTATATCGCCGCTTCGCGAGTAATATCGCATTACATACCAGATGCATATCGATACGGGAGCGGCAACCGCAAATACATAGCTGCTACCTGCGCCCTCTTTCGTATCGTAATAAAGTTCATGGGTCTCATTAAGCAACGCTCTGTAGCACGCGATCCTGTCAAAGCACGGATAGGAAAACAAAAACGCAAAAGCCACTATAATGCTTGCCGTGATCTTCCCGTATATCTTTGCCAGAGCCTGATCGGACATACACATGAGTAATATTATGTAAACCACAGGTGCTAGTGACACAAGTATCAGATTTAACGTGATCTTATGGATAAGCACCGGTCTTGCTGTAGTGTATGCAAGTCTGACGACCTCGGACGAATCTTTTATCGCTATGGAGTCAGGTCTTGTTATGTAAACCCTCCTGCTCTTTATCACACACATGATGTTAAGAACAACCAGCCCTGCCGATACGGCACCGCAAAGCGATATCGCTATCACTTTTCCCGTTTCCTCCGACAACGAATAAAATACGCCACCTGATATAAGTGCGTAGATACAGAAAAAGGCTGCCAGCGCAAACAGCTGTACAGCCACCGTGCATGCGACGGTTGACGCATACCGGTTCCTTTCCTTCATATAATCGATGATACGGTCATCGGCATTCAATTACAGCCTGTCCTCCCCGCGGCCTTCCGTCAGCCGCCTGACATACGTTTCCGGATCGGCCTTCATGTCTATCATCATCCTGAACGCATTTAACACCATCCGCTCCTTGTTGCATTCGGGCGGGTTCTTGCCGATCTCCCTTATCAGGTTGTACTTGTCCATCTGGAACACGTACAGATCGGTAAGGCTGTATCCGCTGATCGAATACGAATCACGGAGCGTATGATTTTCGGCATAATAGATGAATTCCCCAAGAAGCGCATCATCCGCTATGATGTCGCCCCACAGTTCATCCGTCCACTTGGTGTCGTAGCCGCAGTATCTGCAAAGCTCATAGCAAAAATCACATGCCTTCAGCTTTGCTGTTGCTATGATGATATTACCGCTCATGGTATTCGCCTTATTCGTTCTCGGCCGTCTCCTCGCGCCGTATCCTGCCGTCGATCTCTTCGCGGACATTCCTGATGAACTCGTCAAGATCCTTTGCGCCCTCATCTCCGGCAAAACGGCTTCTTACCGCGATATTTCCCGCGTCTTCTTCCTTCTGTCCGAGGATCAGCATGTAAGGAACGCGCTGGAGCCTTGCTTCCCTGATCTTATATCCGATCTTTTCGCTCCTTGTGTCGATCTCGGCTCTGATGCCCGCTGCCTTGAGCTTGGCGAGTACCTTTTCGGAATAATCAAAATGCTTGTCGGATATAGGAAGAACCTTGACCTGTACAGGTGCCAACCACGTCGGGAACTTGCCCGCACAGTTTTCGGTAAGGACACCTATGAACCGCTCTACCGATCCGAACACAACCCTGTGTATCATGACAGGCATATGCTCTGCACCGTCCGCACCAGTATACTTCAGATCGAAGTTCTGGGGTAGCTGGAAATCAAGCTGTATCGTTCCGCACTGCCATGTCCTTGCAAGACAGTCCTCGACATGGAAGTCGATCTTGGGTCCGTAGAATGCGCCGTCACCTTCGTTGATCTCATAAGGAAGTCCCATGTTCTCAAGAGCGGTCTTCAGGCCGTTCGTGGCCTTCTCCCAGTCCTCATCGGATCCCATATGATCTTCGGGCATGGTTGACAGTTCTATCTTGTATTTGAAATCGAGCTTCTCATATACTTCGTCTATCAGCCTTACTATATGCTCAACTTCCTCGTCTATCTGGTCCATCGAAATGAACTCATGTGCATCATCCTGGTGGAAAGCCCGAACTCTCATGAGACCGTGAAGGGCCCCTGATTTTTCGTGTCTGTGCACGAGACCTACCTCAGCATACCTGATCGGCAGCTCCCTGTAGGATCTGGGCTGGTTCTTGTACACGAGTATCGATCCGGGACAGTTCATCGGCTTGATACAGAACAGCTCCTCATCAACCATCGATGTGTACATGTTCTCGCTGTAATGATCCCAGTGACCGGACGTGATCCACAGCGACTGGTTCAGCATAACGGGAGTCTCGATCTCCTGGTAGCCGTTCCTGTAATGGACCTCTCTCCAGTATTTCATAAGCTCGTTACGGACTATCATGCCGTTCGGCAAAAAGAAGGGAAATCCGGGGCCCTCGTCAGCCATCATGAACAGGCCCATTTCCCTGCCGATCTTACGGTGGTCACGCTTCTTGGCCTCCTCGAGTCTTACAAGATATTCCTCAAGATCTGAAGCCTTCGTGTATGAAGTACCATAGAGCCTGGTCAGCATCTTGTTCTTTTCGTTGCCGCGCCAGTAAGCACCCGCTACCTTCATAAGCTTGACCGCCTTGACAGGCTTGGTGCTCATCAGATGCGGACCTGCACACAGGTCCGTAAAATCACCCTGCCTGTAGAAACTGATAACGGCATCTTCGGGAAGATCCTTGATAAGCTCAACCTTGTAAGGCTCCTTCATATCTTCCATGAGCTT
>JAFRIL010000169.1 GCA_017432845.1 Lachnospiraceae bacterium
AAGTGGGTTCTATCCCTACTTCATATGGGCTGAGGTAAGAAGTGCTCAAACCCTTGTGATTTGTGATTTTTATGAGCCCTAGGTTGATGTATGTACATCGAGCGTGCCGTCACCTCCTGCACACACGACCCTGTCATAATCTGCGGCGCACTTTCCTGCCATTACTTCCCCGTCTCCCTGGCACTGCGTCGGATATACAGTGACACGGTATCCGTTCTTCGTGAAGATATCGACGATATCCCCGATATGAGTCCCTATATTGCCCTTTCCGGCCCTGGGGTTGTATATGAACAAAAGGCTTTTCATAACAGAGCAAATTTTAGCACATACACCCTTCAAAAACAATACGGGCCATGCCTGCCGGATTATGATATAATATGTTGCGATAGTCAAATCTGAAAGGAGTATATGGATCATGGAAGGACTTATTTTTTTACTCATATTATTCATCATCGTGGTGATCTTCTGCGTCAGATGTATCTGCATCGTTCCGCAGGCGAATGCATGGGTCGTTGAATTTCTCGGAAAGTACCACAGTTCATGGGCTGCAGGTCTTCACTTCAAGGTGCCCTTCTTCTACAGGATAGTCAAAAAGGTTTCACTCAAGGAGCAGGTTGCCGACTTCGAACCCCAGCCCGTTATCACAAAGGATAACGTTACAATGATGGTCGACTCGGTCGTATTCTTCTCGGTGTTTGACGCCAAGCTGTTCACATACGGTGTAGAGCGCCCCATCGCGGCGATCGAGAATCTGTCCGCAACAACGCTTCGTAACATCATCGGAAGCATGACACTTGACGAAACACTTACCAGCCGTGACGATATCAATTCCCAGATCACAGTCATTCTTGATGAAGCAACGGATAAATGGGGGATCAAGGTAAGCCGTGTCGAAGTCAAGAACATCATGCCTCCGCAGTCGATCCAGGATGCAATGGAAAAACAGATGAGAGCCGAGCGTGAAAAACGTGAAGCCATCCTTACCGCAGAAGGTAAGAAACAGTCGGCGATCACACTTGCGGAAGGTGAAAAGCAGGCGGCCATCCTTCGTGCCGAGGCCGTCAAGGAACAGAGGATCCGCGAGGCCGAAGGTGAAGCTGAAGCGCTCCTTGCCGTACAGAAGGCCAAGGCAGAAGGTATCAGGCTTATTAACGAAGCAAACCCGACGCAGCAGTACCTGACGCTCCAGTCATTTGACGCCGTTGCCAAGATGGCAGACGGACAGGCTACCAAGGTCATCGTTCCTTCTGATCTTGCCAACCTTGCCGGCGCAATAACAGCTCTTTCGGAAAGTGCAAGATCATGAGTGTATTGTTCAGTATTCTTATCTGGGCCATAGTTATATGGCTGATCATATATAAGATCATCAAAAGCAGTTCGGGCACACGTACAGGATCCGGGGCATCAGCCGCAAAGTCCAAAGCCCGCACGTTTACAAACTATAGGCCTCACAAGGACATCGTAAGCGTCAGCCGCGATATGGGTGATAAGAGAGGCTCCATCCTCCGCGATGACAAGAACAATGACTGGCTTGCCAGACAGCTTCGTGATGAACATAAGGCTTTTAAGGCAACAAGCGAGATGTTCGACCTCAAGATCGAACACGCCAGCCACTGTGACGCAAGGCTTCTGGAGCAGTTTCACAGAAGGAACTGTGATGCATCGGGGGTTGATCTTGCAAACGGATCATCCACGATGAAGAGAAGTATTGAAGACCAATAAGATCTTATCTACCATAAACCTGAAGATAAGAGAAGATACAAGTGCACATATAAAACTAAGCGGGACCGTTACGAAGAACCACCAGAAGCTTTGTACCGGTCCCGTTACATATCTTTTCAGACAGCCGTAGATCAGTGCATCGTAAGCTCCCGCAAACAGATATATCTCAAATGACACCTTACTGATAAGAGACAGTATGCGGCGTATGATCTTTGACCTGATATCCGTATCATAAAACAGAAGAAAAACGCATACCGTGCAGATCGTGATAAAGGCTGTTCCGTAGGTGCCGTCGGGTGTAGAGATAAGACTCCAGTCAAACACTCCGACAGATGTAAACAACATGCTGATCGTTGCCTCACAAAGAACGGTAAGTATAAGAACTGCGCAAAGGATAAGCTTGTTGACCTTCCATCTCCTGTCTCTTACCGCTATCCCGAGAAAATAGAACACAACAGGATAGGTCCCGACAAAGTAGGAAGGTGCTATATAGTTCCATACGGGATACAGGGCGCACAGGAATATCAGTGTTGCGATCAGCGCGTTCTGCTCTTTTTTATCAAGAGCATACCAGCCCTTGTTTAGGAAAGGGATGAGCAGGAACACGCACAGATACAGGCCCATATACCAGGCGATCTGGTAATTGCCGAGATTGACGAACATTTCCTTTATACCGTATATCTTTCCGTACAGTCTGTTATACAGTATCATCTTGGCCACTGATATCACGACATATGAGACAGCAAGCGGAATAAGCGACATATAATGGCTCCTGTCCATCTTCTTGTTCTTTTTGAAGTATCCGGTCAGCATAAAAAAGAGCGGCACTGCCGTAACAAACAGCCAGCGGAATGCCGTCATCACAAACATCTTCCACCCGGCCATCAGCTCATCATAATATCCCGTATTAAGATAAAAATGCGCACCCACAACGAAGAAGCAGGCCATCGATCTGATCAGATCCGGCCCGCTCTCGCGGATCACTGCATTACCATCTGTCCTACCGTTTGTTTCCATACGCCGTTTCCATACCCTGTCACATCCTGTCCTTAAACAGAAGACCGAAAGTCCCGGGGCCGGAGTTGACGGCTATAGCCGGGGATGCCTTCGTAAAGTAGACGTGTTCGAATTCAACCTTTCTTTCCACCAGTTGCTTAATATGATCAAGTTCACTCTGGGTAAGTCCCACATAAGTAATAAAGAGTTCACTTCGGTCTATATCGGACACATGTGAAAGAGTGGAATTGATATATCTCATCCACGCCCGCTGCCGGGACCCGAAATAGAACCTGTACATCTTCATCTTTCCGTTCTTCATATCGATCACGGGATGGAACATTATCGACCTGGCTATTCCTGCGACTCTCGTGCTTATCTGCCCGCTTCGTGCCAGATAATCGATACTGTCCACTATGAAACTCGTGTGAATATACTTCCTGATATACTCGAGCCGTTTTAATACTTCTCCGACAGATATACCGGTCGCGGCCAGCCGGCATGCCTCGAGTGCCAGTATACCCTGTCCGCTTGAGAGATGGTTCGAATCAAACACGGTCACATTATTAAAAGCCGCCGCTCCCTCAATGGAATTTTCATATCCGCTGTGACGGACCTTTGACGATACCGTTATATGTATGACATTATGAGCCTGGGAAAGTGCCTGCGCAAAGAACCTCTCATGCTCATCGATCGTAGGTGCATGCGTAGACACCTTATTTTCATCCCTCATATACTCAAGAGTTCCTTCGGAATCGATCTCGACTCCGTCGAGGAATATCCCTTCCTTTGTCTCAACCTTGTGAGGGATGACGGATATACCGTATTCCTCAAGAAGGGGTGCCGGGATGTCGGCAACACTCTCCGACGTGATGACTATCGGTTTCTTTTTGGTGCGTGCATCGATCCAGGAGGTGCTTTCAGTAAGTATGTTTTCATTTGCTCCGGTAAGCTTTACCATATCCTTCGGAAGAAGGCGTGCCAGTTCGCTTTCGAGTTCCCTGGTATTTACGGGCTTGACAAGATATCCGTCAAATCCTTCATCCGCATACAGTTTTCTCATCTCACTCCCCGCATTTGCGGTGAGCGCTATGAACTTGGAATCCTTCGATCTTCCGCCTACCTGCTCCCTGATCCTGTGCAGACATTCTATACCGTCCATCTCGGGCATGAGATGATCCATGAATATGACATCATAAGCTTTTTCAAGAGTCTTCTCAAGTGCGGCTGCACCGCTTAGGACTGTATCAAGGTCAACCTTCGTGTCCCGCAGAAGCTTTCTTACCACGAGAAGATTTGATTCGTTGTCATCAACAACAAGCACGCTTGCATCGGGTGCCTCAAAGCTGCATTTATAATCACCCGACATATTTGCCTTGTGCTTTTCCTCCAGATCGATATTTCCGATCATCTCAAAATCACTGACGGTCTGAGGTATCTCTATGACAAATGTGGAACCCTGGGTATAAACACTGTTCACCGAAACAGTACCGCCCATGAGTTCGGTCAGTTCCTTAACGATCGACAGTCCCAGCCCGGTACCTTCAATGTAGCGGTTCTCCTCCTCGTCAACACGCCTGAATGCGGTAAACAGGTGCGGAAGGCTTTCTTTTTTGATTCCCTTTCCCGTATCCGTCACCGAATACACGATATCGGCTATGCCGTCCGTTATACCGTTGTTCTGTATGGAAAGAGTGACCGATCCCTTCTTCGTGTACTTGATCGCATTGTTCAGGACGTTAATGAGTATCTGTTTGATCCTGACCTCATCACCGTAGAGCTCCGACGGAATATCGGGGGACACCTGGACGTGAAAATCAAGTCCCTTCTCACGACACCTCAGCCACAGCATCCCGACAAGCTCGGAGAGCATATCTCCGGGACGGTACGCCACAGGCGTCAGCCTCATCTGACCCGAACTTATCTTGGACATATCAAGTATGTCATTTATCAGGTGAAGGAGCATGTTTGATGCGGCACGGATATTGGCAGCATCTTCAGCCACCTCATCACTGACCTTCTCACGGAGTATCATCTCATTAAGACCGATGATCGTATTGATCGGCGTTCTGATCTCGTGGCTCATGTTCGAGAAGAACCTGTTCTGGGCATTGTTAAGATCGCTAATCTCCTTTCTCTGCTCCTCGTAAGTGATCTGCCTCGCCCGAAGCGTGAACTGAAGGAAATACATGATCAGCGTGAATATGGTCTTGATCAGAAGGATAGTCGCTATAACAACCGTCATCGGTGCCGGCGACGGGACAGCCTGCTTAAGGTGGCTGTATACGACCAGCATCGAGATATCCGAAGTAAATGCAACGGCAACATATGCAAGAGGATGCATATATGTACATATCGGGATCAGAAGAGCCGTGGCGATATACAGACTCGGGTTGGCAAATCCGAGCGCATAGGCATTAACACACATCGCAACTGTTGCCCACACCTGAACAAGGAGTGATGTGACCGGCATGATCCACATAAGAGATCTGTATCTTCTGTCAATATCGTGCCTTACATATCCGAACAGGGCCAGTCCGAACAGCATAACAGCAAGTACCGATGCATATACCCATCTGTACTCGATAAGATATTTCGCACCCTGATGCTTCGGTGTAAGGCTTGCGATCAATGCTATTATCTCAAATACGGCTACACCGAGCGCTATCATACGCATCTTGCCGATAGTCGATCCGTATATGAACCTGTTTATCTTGTCCTCATTCGAGTCATATCCCTTTTCATGGATGATGAACTCAATGAACTCTCTGAAGGAAAGACTCATACGCTGCCTCCTTCCGGCTCATCCTGCAGCGGATCGAATTCGATTATCTCATCTTCATCTCCCGGCTCCGGTTCACCTTCTGCATCAACCGTATTGCCTGCCATTTCTTTTATCACGTCAAGTACACGGTCGTACATAGCAAGCATCGCCTCGTGATTGTGGTCGATATAATCCCTGTCCTGTGATTTTGCGGCCGTCTCAAGGCCGCGTGCCGTCTCGGACAGATCCATCGCGCCTATCATCTTGGATGTGCTCTTGATGGAATGTACCTGGATCGCATATGCGGGCAGATCATCTTTGGACAGCGAGCTTTCCATGATCCGTTTCTTATCGGCCGATTCTTTTGCATACTGTGCAAGAAGCGTTTCATAAAACGCCGGATCGTTCTGACAGTAATACAGTCCCCTGCGGGTGTCGACACCTATCGATGACAGTCGCTGTATAATGGTCTTTTCCTTCGGAGCATCCTCAACATTGACCGCTTTTTCCGCTTCCGTCATCACTACAAGTGATGCGGGAAGAACACGTCTTAACACTCTCTCAAGTTCCACGCTGTCAACGGGCTTGCCGACAAATCCGTCAAATCCGGCCTGTCTGAACATCTCTTTTGCAGAGCTTACGGCATTTGCGGTAAACGCGATTATTGGAACCTGGACTTTTCCTCTTGTCTGGTCAGACCGTATCCTCTTCATCGCCTCAACCCCGTCCATGATCGGCATCATGTGATCCATGAGTATCACGTCATAATCATTGGCACGGCACAGATCTATTGCAGCGGCTCCCGATTCGCATGTGGTAACAGCCATTCCATATCGCCGCAGCATCTGTGCAGACACTATAAGGTTCATCGGCTCATCGTCCACTATGAGCACACGCGCACCCGGGAATGAAACGACTCCTTCAGCGGCAACACCGTCTTCAGGCCTGGAATTGAGCACTCCGACAACCGGGAAACAGTAGAACGGTTTGGCCATGATCCTGACTTTTGATCCCTCAGGAAGCTTCACCTCCCCGGGATTGGCTACAACCGTCACTATGATCGATCCGGCAAGTTCTTCCATAAGATCCGATGCGCTGTAGTATTCCTCCGGACCTGCGAACAGATGAGTCAGTCTCTTGCTGTCGGTCAAGGCACGAAGTGAGTCGGTGTTGTCGACCCTGTGCATCGTGACTTTCAGTCCGGTGACTATGTTTCTGACCATCGTATCGTAGAACTCCCTGACATGCGGATTGGAGTATTTTTCAAAATGAAGGTAAGCGCCGAGGCTGATATTATCCCTGTCTCTTACGGACATACAGCCCTCGCTGTCAACGACGCGGCAAGGTATGCTGACTCTTACAGTCGTACCCTCACCTATCATCGAATCAACTTTCATGAAGCCGCCGAGCGATCTTACAAAACCGTGGACGATGATCATGCCAAGTCCCAGTCCTCCGGTCGTCCTCGCTCTTCCGGTATCAGCCCTGTAGAAGTCGAAGTATATCTTCTCGAGCTGTTTTTCATCCATGCCTATGCCGGTATCCTTTATCTCTATGTGCAGGTTGATGCCGTAGTCGTGGGGTATCGAAGAGATATGAACATATATGCCGCCCTCATTTGTAAACTTGAGTCCGTTCGTGACAAGGTGCCACAGTATCTTCTTGAGCTTGGCGACATCCGTGCTCATGACCGACGGTATCGAAGCATCAACGTCAATGACAAGTTCAAGTTCGCTCTTCAGATACGGGGAAAGTTCATTCACCAGATCGTTAAGGACCGATGAGAGCATAAAATCTTCACTGTTGTTCGCAAGATCATTCCTGTCTATCTCGGAATAATCAAGTATGTCACTGATCTGCTCTCCTATACGCTTTCCGGCCCGCTCGATCGATATAAGGTTTGAACGCCGCTCGACATCAGTCTCGTCATTAAGGCACATATTGCAAATACCGAGGATCGCGTTTATCGGTGTTCTTATCTCGTGGGAAACGTTGGCGATAAAATCATTAAGACGCTCTGCCGACTCGGCAAGAGCACTTACCTCTCCTCTTGACCTGTCAAGAACTTCCTGCCACTTGTCGATTATGGTCCTGGCTATCCAGGCAGCCATCGTGACTACGGCTATATGAAGAAGCGTGCGCGACACAAGAAGCGCATCAAATACTGTGCCGCCGGTGTAGAGATTGTACAGTTCATATGCAAGGGTAAGATAATATGTGACCTGGCATAGAGTCACGAGCGAATGGATCCCCGTCATCGTATACAGGAACATGACGACACAGATAACTACCGCCAGATCGAAAGTGCTCGTTTCATGCGTGCCGTAGAAAAAGAACGTGGCCATCATGAGGACAGAGCATATCCAGAGCCTCAGGATATCGTCACCGATCCCGAAAAAATGAATATACCAGGCAGTCACGACACCGGCAAATACAAGAAGAGCTGCCCACTTCTCCCATCCCATGACGAACGTCTCGACTATGAGTATCGCCGCAAAGAGCGTATACGTCAGGATCATCATCAGGTGTGATGAGATGAACAGTTCATCCTTTGTAATGTTTTTTTCTCTTTTGCTGTCCTTACGGTTTGATGCCATTTACTTTTCTCTCAGCTCGTAGTCCTTATCTTCATCTATGATCGATATCATGATATCCGCAAACTTCGGATCGAACTGCGTGCCGCTGCACCTTTTGATCTCGTCCCTTACTTCGCTTTGCGGAAGCGTATCCCTGTAACTTCTGTGACTGGTCATCGCATCATATGCATCGGCCACTGCGATTATCCTTGCGACCTCAGGTATCTCATCTCCGACAAGTCCGTCGGGATAACCTTTTCCGTCATATCTTTCATGATGCCATCTGGCACCATTTGACAGATTCGGCAGTTCCTTTATTGAACCAAGTATTTGCGTACCTATGATGGGATGCTTTTTGATGATCTCATATTCCTCGTCAGACAGCCTGTCCTTCTTGTTGATTATCGCATCGGGTATTCCGATCTTACCGACATCATGGAGCAGCCCGATCATGTATATCTCATCCTGTTCCTTCTCGCCGTACCCATACCTGGCAGCTATCTCTTTTGAATACTCGGCAACACGGCTGGAGTGACCGTTCGTATAACGATCCTTGGCATCGATAGCAAGGGCGAGCGCTTTGATGATGTGTATGGAAAGCTGTTCGTTCTCTTCGGTCTTTTTTTCGACCTCCTGGTTCATGTATTCCTTCAGTATGTTAAGCTGAAGTATATTGGTTACGCGCATGTACAGTTTCTCTTCCGAGATGGGCATGCGGATAAAATCAGAAACGCCCAGTTCCAGGCCTCTTTGTTCAACCATCGGGTCGTCATTTGCGATCAGCACTACCGGTATACGTCGTATCGAACCGCCCTGTTTTCTGATCCCGACTATTGTTTCGAGTCCCGACATCCCGCCAAGATCGGCCTTTATTATGATCAGGTTCGGCCTGCTGTCTTCAAGATATTCCAGCAATCCTTTTCCGCTGTCAATTCCCTGTACGTCATACCCTTTTGCCAGAAGGCTGTTGCACATAAAATCAAGATCGGCGGGGTTATCGTTAACGATGACGATATGATTGGTATCCCCGGGATTCTCCGATATCACATCATGCATCTCCGGGTCGGTGCTCTCGGTCTCCACCGCCAGCTCCACAAGCCCGCTGTATTGGTTGTTCTTCCATGCGTGCATGACTCTGTCGGTAACACGGGATACGTTGTAATCACTTATCTCCGGAAGCATCAGGAAGAAATGGTTGTCCCCGATCTGCATCATGATGTCACTGTTCCTAAGCGACTCCTGCAAAAGCTCTCGCAGGCTCAGCATGATCTTTTCCTTCTCCGATTCGGACAGATTCTTCGGGATAAACTTCGCGGTAAAGAGCATCTTGTATGCCGTTCCGCGGTATCTGTCCATGTACCTGATCATGTAACGGTACACGTTTCCGAATGCTTCCTTACCCATCCACATCGCATTCTGGGGAATATTACGCTCCTCAAGTATCTGGGTCAGCATAGCAAGAGTTATATTCGTCGGGACATTGCCCGAATCATTGTCTTCAAGATACAGTGAATATCCGTGCTTACCGTTGCTCTTGATCGTATACAGCGCCCTGTCAGCCAGTCTGAACAGCACATTGAAATCCGTGCCCTGATCCGGCGCAAAGACTGCACCTATAGAAGCGCCAAGCGGGATACTCATATCCTCGCCCATCATCTTGCGCGACTCGGCTATAAGATCACGATTGACGGATTCGGAGAATTTGCTGATCTCTTTTTCGTCATGAAGATTTTCGGCAAACAGCAGGAATTCGTCTCCGCCTATCCTTCCGAACACAGCCGGAAATACCATACACTGTTTTAAGATATTGGAGAATGCGGCAAGAACACGGTCACCCATATCATGACCGTATATATCGTTGACAAGTTTGAAAGAATCGAGATCGACGATGAGCAGCGCACCTTCCCTGTTTGCGCACAGCTTTCCGATCTGCTCATTTGCGTTGTATTTGTTAAGAAAGCCCGTAAGCTTGTCAATGGTCGCTTCCTCTTCGAAACGCAACATCTGCCCGCGGGTATTTACGATATTGCTGACACGTCGTACGAGAACATCCGGATCAAAGGGCTTTCTGATATAATCACTGACACCCATCTCAAATCCGCGGCTTTCGTTGGCACCGTCCTCATCCGCCGTCAGAAAGACCACAGTAGTTGCGGATATTGACAATTCCTCTTCAAGAGCACGGTAAGCGGACAGTGTCTCGAACCCGTCCATACCGGGCATGTTTATGTCAAGGAGTATAAGGTCGGGTGCGCCTTTTTCACGCACATATTCAAGCAGACTCTTTCCGGACTTCAATGCGGTAACACGCATGTTGTTTCTGGAAAGGATCTGTCCTGCCGCTTTCAGGTTTGTAACGTCGTCATCGACTATTATTATCCAGCTGGCCACTATGCGCTCCCTTGCTGTTTATTCAGTCTTTTTCTGAGTGTTGAGATCTTAAGCGTGGAAAAAATGATGTCTGATAATACAAAGATCAAAGTGATATCCGCTATCGTCGTTGCGACACCGGTTGCGCTCAGTTCATACACCCGTGTAATGCTGTTCCGAAAATTAGTCCTGATCCCTGTGATCATGATCAATGTGAAAACCGCCGTGAATAACAGATATGTCTTGCTCCTCTTTCGTCCCCTGACAAACCTTATGGCAGCAATACCGATGTGGAGATGAAAGAACATTATGAACAAAGAGATGAAGGAAACCGCGATAAGGATACACATACGGAGAAATCCGGGATCATATTCTGTTATTCCGATAGAGATGATCAGATCATTGTAAGTTTTGGAATCCATGGTGACCATCATGAACATCTTGACAACGGTCCATACGCCGAACAGTATGCAGGCCGCACCGCTGTTTGACAGATTGTCCATATATCTGCGAAGGTCGATCTCATCAGTTGAATTCATCATATTACGGTCCCCGGTCGCAAAGTGACATAGTATCCACGTGATTATATCACGGATAATGCGGTCTATGCCACCCTGATCACACAAAAGATGCGCGACTTTAGTCCTTCATATAAAAATCACAGACTCTCTTCTTGTAATCAGGAGCCGTATCGAATGCGGCATGGCCGAACCCCTTGTACATATAAAGGGAAAAATCATCCCTGTAGTCGAGATTTTCAGCGATCTCCATCGTCGCATCGCTGTCAAGAACCTCGTCATCAAACTCTCCGAGTACAAGAACGGGGCAGTTTATACTCTTCAGCTGATCAGTGACATTAAAGTCAAGAACGGCGCGTGCCAGTATGACAAACCTTTCAAGGTCCTCATCGGTCACGCTTTTGGCCGCATCCGCAAAATAGTCTTTATACTGTTCATAAACATCCAACGGATAGATCTCTTTTGAAAACGCGTCATAAAGCCCTGCACTGTCCTTTTTTTGTGCAAGGTCTATCCACTCTTTTATCACTCTTCTCTGATCGGGATGAACATGCGATGAAGTAGAACCCAATGCCAGTTTTTTTATCAGTTCGGGATACTTTATAGCCATGACCATCCCTATCATGCCGCCCTGGGACGCCCCGAAAACATATGCATCTGTCAGGCCCAGTTTTTTCATGGCAGCTGCTGTATCATCCGCCATGTCATACACCGAATAATCATCGGGTATGCTGCGCTTTCTGTCAAAAACATATGTGGTATATTCGCCGTTGAACAAAGAATATGCCTCTTCAATACTGTCCATCGAGCCCACAACGCCTTGTACCGAAAGTCCGGGAATGATCACCATTATCCTGTTTCCGGAACCGAACGTACAATAGTCCATTTCAAAATCATCTGTTTTTACTACACCTTTTTCGGCCATGATCCAATCCTTTATAGCCCGGTCCGTGCGTTCTCTTATTCTCCGTCAAGGAACAGATACAGCAGTCTGTACAGCTGCCTGGCATCTTCTTCGCTCAGCGGCGATCCCTTCTTTGCCATCTGGAGCGGTATGTCCTTGCATTTTTCCTTCAGTTTATCGCCTTCGGATGTGAGGGAGATGACCGTAACCCTTTCATCTTTGCTGGATTTCTTTCTCGTGACATATCCCGCTTTTTCGAGTCTTTTAAGAAGCGGGGTGAGAGTTCCGGCATCAAGCCTTAATGTCTCTCCGAGCTGTCCGACGTTTATGTTTTTTTTCTCCCACAGTACCATCATAACTATATACTGCGTGTATGTCAGTCCGAGCGGCTTCAGATACGGTGTATAATTGCCCACTATCTTTCTGCTGCAGGCGTACATCGGAAAGCATAACTGGTTTTTCAATAAAAGCTGTTCATATTTTGCGGCCATGATCCCACCTCGTGATTGTTTTATTTTGTGATATTATATTGCGCGCAATATTTGATGTCAACCAAACAGTGATATCTTATTTCTGACGACTTCCTTTATCGCTTCGATCTCATAAGGAATCAGGTCGCACACAGAGGCGGCGCCTTCATCGATACCTTTCTTAATACCGGCCCTTCCTGCCTTGTCGATATCGGTAAAGATATTGATCTTGCATATCCCTTCGCTTATCGCACGGGTAAGATCATCATTGGCAAGTCCGCTTCCACCGTGAAGCACAAGCGGGATCCCTGTCTTGTCGGCAATAACCCTTATCCTGTCATGATCAAGCTTGGGTGGGAACCTGTAATCGCCGTGGGCATTCCCCACCGCGACCGCAAGGGCATCAACACCTGTTCTTGTAACATAATCCGCTGCCTGATCCGGATCCGTATAATAGTCTTCGGGACGCTCAAGCCTGCCTGCGCCCTCATTATCTCCGACATGACCGAGCTCACCTTCAACAGTAATACCCTTTTTGTGGCATATTGCGACCATCCGGCTGACATTGGCGACATTATCCTCATAGGGCATTGTTGAACAGTCATACATGACAGATGTAAATCCCAGTTCAATTGCCTGCATGCATCTGTCAAAAGTCAGTCCGTGGTCATAGTGTATGCACACCGGTACGGATGCTCGCTTTGCCATCGGGATGAGGTAATCAGCCACATTATCAAGTTCGGTTACCGTAAGCAGTACTTCCGCCGTGCCGACTATCACCGGCGAGTTCATCTCCTCTGCCGTTTCTATCACGGCGCGTGCCATCTCGACATTTACCGCATTAAAAAAAGCGACACCATATTTTCCTTTCTGTGCCGCATGCAATATCTCATTCAAATTTACAAGCATTAACGATCACTCCTTTGCTTCCAGCCTTCTGCGATCATCCGGTCAATCTCCTCAAAGCTCTTAAGACCGGAGAGTGCATCATATTCCGTCACTGCCAGGGCGCCTGTTGCCGCAGCATATTTTACGCAGTCTTCCGGGCCGTACCCCTTAAGTATCGATGTAAGGAACGCAGCTATCGCCGTATCACCCGCTCCCGTTGCCGACAGCACCCGCTCCGGTACAAAGCTGTTTACAAATCCGCTCCTGGCGCTCCACAGATCCTCGTCCAGACCGAGACGTTTTCCTGTCTTCAATATGTTATCTCTGTCTGAGGTAAGATAATACATCCCTCTAGCACCGCATTTGATGACAACGATCTTCGAGCCCATATCAATGCACTGCTTGGCCAGAGGGATCACATCATTTTCAATATCTATGAAGGACGTAAAATCATCACCCTCCGAGCTTTGGCAAATGCTCTCATATCTTTTTTTGCACATCATGAACATAAGCTCTTCCACGCTCGGAGCAAATATATCAACATACGGCAGGGCATTTTCCAGTATCTTTTTCCAGTCGCACCTTCCGGATTCACTGTCCGGATCGACAGATGTCATATCGAGGCTCGTGGCAACATCCAATGATTTTACGTTTCTCATCATTCGCACGAGCTGTGCGCCGTCATCTGCATACATACGTCTCATCACCGGCGGATAACCAAAATGAAACAGCACTGCATCTCTTATCATATCGGGTGACAGATCCTCATAACAGAACGTGTCATTTGCTCCCGGATCATGCATGAATATCCTGTCATGATGCGGAACCGCGATAACAACGGAATATGACGTCCGATCTTCTTCGCTTCTTATCAGTCCGTCCGCAGCACCGTATCCGGCCATTATCTTTTCGACCATATCGCCGAACTCGTCATCGCCGATCTTTCCCGCAAGGCTGACATCCGCACCGAGGATCTTCATCGCCAGTCCGGTATTTGCCACAGTTCCACCCGTATGTATATCCGCTCCGTCGACGCTTATCATCTTTCCGGGACAGAGGATATCCCAAACGTGCTCTGCCTTCCGGTCCGGGATCTTCGGAGTGATATCAAGACATATATGACCTGCAACTATTGTTTTCTTATCCTTCATTTTCTTAAGCATGTACAGCTGAATTCATAAGCAAAGCAAGAGAAGGCATGCGAATGCGGCAGGCATGCTTATGCCATAAATATATCGGTTCCGGTTGTTTTTACGCTCTTAACGCCGGGGTTCTGACCGGGCTTTGCCTTCTTGTCCCTTTCGCCGTCATCGCACCACAGCCGGCTTTTGTCTTTAAAAATCCCATTCAGGTCAAACTTCCCGCCTGTTGCATTCTCAAGCTGTTCCATATCAAGTTTTTCCATTTCAGACATAGTTTGTACTCCTTTCCTGTGGTATCTGCTATTTAATTATACTATGTCAGTTGCACTATTACTATATTTTAATATAGTATGCTATAATGTCGCGTGTAAAAATACACTCGTGCTGGTATTGATAATCGTGCTTACACGTTTTATTCAGAATGACCCGTATCCCCTGACCGCTTCGTCCACTGTCATTTCACCCTTTCCGACCGCATATACCGCCTGTCTTAACTGGAAGACGGCATCATCGGTAAGTCCTATCACTTCCGGCGACACGATGCGTGATTGCGGTATATCCCCGAATGCCGCATACATACTGTTAAATGACAGATCTTTTGTTGGTGACACAAGTCCCTTGTTCTTTGTCATCTCATTAAGCTCTCCGGGGGTGATCAGAAAACGCATGAATTCATTGGCTATATCCTTACTCTTACTGTTCCTGTTAACTGAAAACTGCAGGTTCGGCATATCAAGAAAATACGCACCCTCGTCCGAAACGGGTATCGGAACAAATGCATAATCAAAAGGATTGGCTATAAATGCATCGGAACGGCTTTCACGCTTCTTTGTTCCTGACACCGTATCTCCCGAGCAGGTCATCATCGGCACGTCTCCTTCAAAGAAGCGAAGGATCACGGCGTCATAGTTGTTTTCGATCTTGTCACACTCATTAAGATCCACACAGCCGTCATTCATAAACTGTACCATCTTCTCAAGCGAAGGCCTTAAATACTCTCCCGCGGAGGGATCAAGCCTGTTAAGCTTATCAACAGCCTCTGTGTCTCCTGTTACTGTTTCGCAGAAGAACGGATAGATAGTAATAGTAAACAGTGATGTTGTTTCCTCCCGCGAAAAGCCCATCATGGGATTTTCGTAGCCTTTATTACGGAATTTTTCACATACATCGACCAGCTCCTTGTAGGTTGTCGGAACGCTCAATCCCTCTTTTTCAAAGAGACTGTTGTTCACAAGCATACCGTATGTATTTGAAAAAACCGGAACCATCGGAAGCGTATTGTCATCCGTATTTAAAATGATATTGCTGCGGATACATTCAAGGTCAAGTCCAAGCTTGGGATCGGCAAGATCCTCGGCATGGTCTATGGAATCCTTGTACTGGTCGCGTCCATACATCCACGAATAATTGACATAGATATCAGGGGCATCATTTCCGTTTAAGACCGTGCCGATCATGTTGTTATAATCATCAATCTTTGTGTACATCAGTTCCACATTGGGATAGTACTCGTTAAACCTGTCAAACTCAGCCTCCAATGCTTCAAAGTTGTCATAACCGCCGGCAATACATATCTGTCCGCTTGCGGAAGCGTCGATAGCCGGCGAAAAACCTTTCGTTGCCTCTTCTTCATGTATCTGCACCGTACACGCAGAAAGGCTCGTGATCATAAGCGCTGACAATAAAACACACATAATCTTTTTCATGATCGTCTTTTTTCCTCCTTGATCCTTCGAATCTCTCTGACAACCAGTTTTGCATCTATCGGCTTGGCAATATGCCCGTTCATTCCCGCGTTCAGACATTCCGTAACATTTTCGGAAAATGCATCAGCCGTCATCGCAATGATCGGGATGGATGCTGCCCGGTGATCTTCGAATCCACGGATCGCTCTTGTCGCGTCAAGACCGTTCATCTCGGGCATCTGTACATCCATAAAGATCAGATCATAATCGCCCTCTTTTGCTTCGCGTATCCTGTCCACACAAACACGTCCGTTTTCAGCACGTTCTGCAATTATCCCAAACGAATCAAGCATGTAAGATATGATCTCCCAGTTGATATCATTATCCTCAGCAACAAGTATATGCATGCCTTTCAGATCGGAGTTGTCGGTCGGATCTATCTTCATATCTTCCCGCTGCCTGTCAGATACAGGGATATCAAGTACTATGGTGAAGGTCGTACCCTTGCCCTGCTCGCTCTGACATTCGATCACACCGCCGAGCAGGTCAACCATACGTTTCGTGATCGCAAGCCCAAGACCTGTTCCCTGAACGCTGTTAACACGGCTGTCTATCTGGCGCGAGAACGGCTCGTACATGGTGGCCATGAATTCCGGACTCATTCCGATACCCGTATCTTCTACGATATATATCAGTCGTACACAACCGGGCTCTTTGCTTGTCTCCTCGCGCATATCTACGCTGACACGTCCGCCGGGCTGTGTATATTTGATCGCATTTGAGAGTATGTTGATATAGATCTGATTCAGGCGGAGCTGGTCTGCAAAGAAGTATTCCTTTTCCATATGACCGGTATTAAGGGTAAAATCGATATTTTTTTCCCTGATCATCGGCTGGGAGATGTTAACAAGATTCTCAATCGTTTCCGAAATTGAAAAAGTTGTGGGACTTAATTTGAATTTACCGCTTTCAACCTTCGATATATCCAGAATGTCGTTGATCAGCGTCAGAAGATGATTGCTTGCAAGACTGATCTTATGAAGGTTCTGCGCAGTCATTTCCTTATCATCAAGATTTTTCTCGGTAATGGCCGTAAGCCCTATGATAGCATTCATGGGAGTACGTATATCGTGTGACATGGTAGAGAGGAAATCGGTTTTGGCCCTGCTGGCCGACTCTGCCTCCATGGCCGATATCTTAAGGCGCCTGTTCATCGTGCGCATATAGAACATATCGCAGACAAACAATAACAGCAGACCTATGGATACCACTCCGAACAGCAGCCGGTTTTCGGTATCCACTGTCAGATCCTTTGCCGGAACAAGTCCCAGTAATGTCCAGCCGGAAGTGGCCGATATCGGGGTGTAGGCCAGTATGCATTCCTGTCCGTGAGAGTTGGTCATCGTAATGTAGCCTGTAGATGAAGTGATCCTGGCAAATAACGCACCCGTCGTTTCCGGATCACTCGGATTATAGGAATTGTAGAATTCAAAGAAACTTGAGTTCTTGAAACTGTATCCTTTAAGGATATAATCACCATTGGCATCGATCATGGACAGGTCTGCGTTGGCAAGTTCTATCTGCGGGAATACCCATTTCTGCTCGAGTACAGAGATCGGGATCACTCGCAGAAGCACTGCATCCCTTGGTGTTTTGCCATCCGGATCATAAAGCGTTATGAGGTTGCAAAATGCCAGGGACTGCTCACCGTTCATCGGATTGGTATAAGCCCTGGTTATATTGATCGAGCTTCCGATGCGATCGATCCAACCCACATCATAAAGAAGTCCTACACGATCATATGAAACATCATAGTCATCGGTCGTGCCCTGTTTGGGGCGTGTGGAAAGTCCGGAAAGTGTGTCCACATAGATAAGGTGTGCGGAAGTGTTTTCAAGAACATGCGAGGAGCGGATAAAATCAGCAGCCTCTTCCATAGTCATCTGTCTGCTGTTGATATACTGCGCCCATACATCGCAGATCCTCTGTTCGCTGTTCAGATAATTCTCCGTTACCTGCTCCATGGTAACGGTAGTGTTTTCAAAGTGTTCTATCTGTCTTTGATACGAAGCCCTGTTTTCATATCCGGAATAGAGAATAACGAAGATCAATATGGTGATCATGATGATCACATTGACAACGATAATATAACCCTTTTTCATTTTATACTTATCCGGCAGCTCGCCATGGTCTTCTCTCCAAGATAAACTGTATCAATAACAGTTTATACTCTATCTTCCGAGAAAACAAGTCTACCAGATCAGCGGGATAACCTTGTACTTAATACGCTTCTTGTAATCGGAGTATCCCGCAAGCCCTTCTTCAAGTACCTGTTCTTCATTGCGGATACGTTTGGCGATTATCGGAATATACGCAAGCATGATAACAAACGAAATAACCGAACCGAGTACAACAGGCATTGATAAAAACAGAAGAAATGTGCTCATGTACATAGGATGCCTGACAATTCCATAAAGGCCGGTGTCTATAACCTTTTGATCTTCCTGCACCTCAACAGTTCTGGAAAGGTAGGCATTTTCCCTGAGAACCTCCGCATATAGTATATAGCCCAGCAGAAATACCGCAGTTGCGGCATAGACGATCCAATTCGGCAAAACGATCCAGCCGAACCGGTAATTGAATCCCGCCACGATAAAAGCGGCAAGAAACATCAGTCCGCTCAATACGATGACAGTTTTCTGCTCGGATTGTTCTTCTTTTGCATTGAGCCTCTTTTTTAACAACTCCGGGCTCTTTTTCATCATGATAAATCCAGCCACGATCATCGGAATAAACAAAACCGCCATCAACAGCCAGCCATTCCAATACGAAAAAGACCCGGCGGGCAAAAACAGAAGAACACCTATCAGGATCACACCCGATATCACTTTTGTTAATGCCTGCGCAAACATTTTACTGCTCATACAGACTTTTTCCTCCCGCAAAATAAAATATAATTCAATTCTCAATGTTACCTTTTGAGTCCACTCCTATAAGCGTCGGACTCCAATCGTCCGCATAATCTCCCTTACCGGTAAGAACCCTTATCTTTGACGGATCGGTAGGAACATACACCGGCGTATATCCCTCTCCGTTTATATCATAGTCTTTCCTGCTTGCCCACTCGAGGCAGCCTCTTATCGAAGAGGCCTCCCTGACTTCATGCCTTGTCAATACATATGTATTTATGAATGAGGTATCGTATTCATCATGATTTTCAAGAACGACCGTACTGCCGTCTTTATGGAGAAGAAAGATATTATAAAAAGCAGTCCCTCCCGGCATGGTCATCGGAATGTTCTTCCAGTCCCCGCCACAGCTTAAGTGCAGTCCGGAAAGCTCCATATCATCATATGATTCGTTATAATCATAAAACTCGGATACATCCACATACTCCGGAACACCGCTGTCATTAATATCGATATACGATCCGACATATCCCGGCAACTGGATGACATACTCATCTGCTTTGCTGTTGCGGAATTCATCTGTGAAGATCACGTGATCCGTATCTTCCGAAAACTGTATTACCGCTGACTCGGCAAAGGGCGCCTTTGTATATGCCGGAAGGTAACAGGTCACGCCGAACGGATCGAGAGTCCAGGCAAGATCCCCGGACTTCATCATATCCTTCAGGTCATTTTCAAATGTCTCTTTATCTATACCCATATCATACGAGTAATACTGCTGCAGTTTTTCATTGATGCTCTCAAACATTTTGTCGGACAGAAGATCATAGAATGCGTCCTCATCAGCAATAACATCAGAAAATGCGATCTCTTTTCCGTTATCTACATAGTAGGAATGAGCCGTATACTCCGTATATGCGCCGTCGTCAAAAAGTCCTTCCGAGCAAAACTCACTGACAAAGCTTAAGTATTTCTCATCCGCCCTTCGAAGATATACCATCCAGGTCTCATCAAACGTTATCAGATTGTTTTCTTCGATGCTCTTTAAGTCTTTATCCCATACCTCGTGCTGTTTTGCCAGCATTTCATCTCTTGCATCCTCAAGAGATGCCGCCAGTGCCTTAAATTTTCCGGCGCTTTCCCCGTCAAGCATAAAGTACGTGTATTGATGCTTGATAGCGGGAGTTGAAGATTCCAGGTATTTGAACTCGTTTTGCCGAAGCAGCAGAATGTCCGGAACGCCTTTTTGTGTCTCCTCTTCTATTATTTCTTCTTCATTTTCTTCTTTTTTTTCTTCCTTCTCTTCGGAGTTATCCGGCTCTTCTTTTTCTGCCTTCTGCGTGGCAGCAACTGCCTTATCCTTCATTTTGCCGGATAAGTCGCTGTTGTCTGCGCCATTTCCGCATCCTGCCAGAAGAGCCGCGCAGATAATACTGATCAGGATCATCGTTTTCTTCATCATCTTCCTGTCTCCTTTGCACTCATCCCCTCTTCTTCTCTTTGTCTGCAATATCAGATTACACAAAAAGCGGGGGCATCACTACCCCCAAATGTCTATTCTTTAGATAAGAATTCCTTGGTTTTGTTACAAACCATGATCATTACCTTTTCCGATGGCAAATGAATTGTGCAAATTCTCGGCTTCCCGGGATCTCCAACAAGCAAAGAATGCGTTCTGCCAAAACTTGTACTTATACCGGAAATAATATCACTACCCAAAAAGAAAAAGACCGCTGTTTAGCGGTCTTTGTTCATCGGAGTGACAGGATTCGAACCGCGTTCACCGAAACGCTGAATATACTGTAAGAACTGTCCTCGATCAACGTCAGAGCAACCAACTAATACTATAAGCTTCATCTATTTTTTCATCAGCACCCGTACAAGAACCTTGGGATCAAGATACTGTATTCCATTTTCACCGCGGCTTATCTGATCGGCAAGTTTACTTGCATAGTATTCTTTCATTGCTTCTTCCAGGGAGATGTTCTTTTCCTTGGCAAGATAGGATATTATATCTTCTTCAAGATTTTCCTGATAAATCTGCTCCAGTACATTTCCATCCATCTCTTATCAGACCTCCTTGTAGGAATCAAATGTCAGCAATTCGTCTATAGCATCCTGATTAATGAATGCAATCTGATCATATCCCGGATATGCTTTGATCTCCTTAAGCGTACGCTCTTTGTCCCATACTCCCCTATGATACATGCTGACAACTCTGAACACCTGATCGTTAGCTACTTTTCCCTTTATTACATCATATTTGATATAATCATCATATTCATCTCGGCATCGGCAGACAAAATCTATCCACTCTTCCAGATCATCCGAAAAATCTTTTATCGCAAAATGATCCTGTACTTCTTCAGACATTTCATAAATATTGACAATGGGCTTGCCGCTTTCCATCATCTGTGCCTTACGATTTGCCCAACGTTGGGCCTGTTCCCACACAGTTGTGACATAGAATCCCTTTCCAAAGTCCAGGGCTCTGTATGAATGCATTACATCAGGTTTATCTACGATCATATTGCTTCCATGATATACTTTCACACCTGTATCCCCCTCCTTGTCAGATACGATTCGATATCATCCACGAGGTAGTTTTCGCCCTGGGTATGAAGAACATCGTAATACGGTACAAGGTAATCACTGATGCAGTTTGATTTTTGCAGTATATCAAATACCTCCGGCGAAAGCTTATTCCACTTCGCCGCACATGCATGTATCAAAAAGACAACAAATGATAACGACTCGCGGTTCACTATTATATCCTCTCTTTTCGATGATTATAGCGTAAATCCGCCATTTTCACAATGTTCGTATTATTTGCCCTGAGCACCCTGCTTCTTCTAAGCAGGGTAACCAAAAAGGTAATCTTCCGACCAGCATACTCTTCCTCCTATATAAAAATAATGCTAAAGGTCGTACAAAAAAAGACCTTTAGCAAATTATAATAGAATGTCCTCTTTTTTTAACCTAAATAAGCACTTAAGATATCGATATCTTATAGGTGATATCCGCATCATCCGTAAAAGAGACCTCAGCCATGCGCCATCCTTAAAATCCCATGTGGTGATCGCCTGCACGAGCGGATCCTCTTTATGAACTGTTGACAGATAAACGCTGAGTTACAAGCTTGCACGGTATATCGCGAGCATCGCCTGTTCATCAAGCACCTTGGCCGATCCCTTCTCTCCGCCGACACCGACCGCACATTTTTTCGCCATCAGCGATAGTTCTTCCTCTGTAGGCTCAACGCCCAGTTCACGCAGATTTGTCGGCATCTTTATACTTCTGTAAAAATCTTCCATTGCCTCTATTCCTGAAAGTGCGATCTCCTCATCGCTTCCGTAATCCGCAACCTCCATGACATTTAATGCGAACTTCGTAAATCTCGGAAGACAGTCCTTATACACATATCTTGCCCAACTGCCCCAGATGGCTGCAAGTCCCGCACCGTGCGCAACATCATACAGACCTCCGAGCTCATGCTCGAGCTTATGTGTCATCCAGTCTCCGCCGTCATTCCCGCAGCCCGTTAAGCCGTTGTGTGCCAGGCTTCCCGCCCACATTACCTCTGCACGGGCATCATAATTCTTCGGATCATCGCGCAGTATCAGCGCATTCTTTTTTACTGTCCGAAGAAGCCCTTCCGCAAGAGCATCCGTGATCTCCATGTTCCCTCCGTTGGTAAAATATCTCTCCATCGTGTGCATCATGATGTCGGTACATCCGCAGGCTGTCTGATAATCAGGCAGTGTCATTGTAAGTTCCGGATTCATGATCGCAAACCTCGGACGGCCGTAGTCGGAGCTGTATCCTCTCTTAACAAGTCCATCCTCCTTTGTGATCACGGAAGAATCGCTCATCTCGCTGCCCGTAGCCGCGATCGTAAGAATGACACCGACCGGAAGGCAGTCTTCCGCCTTTGCTTTATAGTCATAAAAGTCCCACACATCACCGTCGTATTTGACGCCATATCCTATGGCCTTTGCCGAATCTATGGCGCTTCCGCCTCCGACGGCAAGCAGGAAGTCAACATTTTCTTTTTTGCACAGCTCAATCCCATCATATACAAGGCCCAGATGAGGGTTCGGTACGGCTCCTCCAAGCGTCACATAACTTATTCCTGCCGAGTCGAGAGTATCAGTCACGCGTTGCAGAAGGCCCGAGCGGACAACGCTTCCTCCTCCGTAGTGTATCAGCACCTTAGATCCGCCGAACTCCTTTACAAGCTCAGCGACTTGACCCTCCTTGTTTTTTCCGAATACAACTTTGGTAGGGGTAAAATAGTTAAAATCAAACATAAACAGGTCTCCTTTCACATTTGGTGATGATTTTACATGATCCGCTCATATTCCGCTTCTTATATTCTGTCAGGTACCGGTTCACTTTTCGGATTCCGGTCTGTTATCATTTTTTGTCATCCGTATCATCATTATATGATATTCGGGACCATATGCAAAAAATGAGATGATTTTTGTCAAAAAACAATGAGATTCCCGTCGGCGAAAATAATAAACTCAACCCGACTTAAGCAGCAGCACTTAGCACGAAAAGGAGGCATATTATGAGTTTATTCACTAAAAAAGAAAAGATAATACTTACATCAGAAAAACAGAAGGATGCATTCATCGACAAAATGGAGCGCGCCCATAGTTTCTTTTATTGCACGCGTTAATGCCGATGATTTCAAAAAAGTAGTCTGAAAGTCCGACAAACAGCTTATACAGTTTGGACTTTCCAGGCTCATACTCTGTTTCCATCAGCTTCAATAATTCTGCAGAAGCATAAGCAAACATCGCATCGAAAAAGGCAGCCACACGCAATACTCAGCTACCCCCCTTTGGGGGTGACGCTCTGTCTTTTTTTGTTCGTTCATGTTCTGCAGCATATGCCATTATTTTTCTTCCAAGGAATGATACATAAGAAAATCTTTAAGCCGGATATGCTCAACATTGCTTGTGGAATAGTCCATATCGTCATTTGTAATGAGTATCTTTTTATCTATTTGACTGATTCCCGAGAACGCCGCCATTTCACGCTGATACAAGAATAAATCCTGCAACTTTTTTGAAATCTCCGCTTTTTCTGATCTTATACCTGTTGATAATGTCATTTACATCGATGGTTGTATCCAGATCATTGATATTCTTGCGTATCTCGTTTTCCGAGTTCTGTTATATTCT
>JAFRIL010000170.1 GCA_017432845.1 Lachnospiraceae bacterium
ACTGAGACTGGGGGACGGTTCCTTTGTCTCAAAAAATTGAGACTCAGGAACCGTCCCCCTGTCTCAGTCTCTGTCTCTGTCCCCCTCTGCCCGAAAATAATGTATAATGTGCGTAATGAATAAGAAGAATGCAGTCGCAATAGATGAGAATACACCGCTTCTTATGCTGGCAGGGCCGATGTTTCTGGAGCTGCTGTTAAATACCATGCTCAATAATGTCGATACGCTCATGCTCAGCCACTATGACGAGTACGCGGTCGGGGCTGTGGGTAATGCCAACACCATCATGTTCATGATGAACATTCTGTTCAATATTATAGCGACCGCCACCAGCGTGGTCGTTGCCCAGTATCTCGGTGCAAGGCAGTACGACAGCATGAACATGATCTATACACTTGCGGTCACGGTAAACCTTGTTTTCGGTCTGGTACTCAGCGGATTGTTCTGCCTTGCCAATCCGCTTATCATGAATTTCCTTCATGTGTCAAGAGAGATGCGGCCATATTCCATGATATATATCTACATCGTCGGCGGAGGAGGCTTCCTTACCGCGGTGTTTAATGTCATGCTCCAGATCCTGCGTTGCAACGGGCATACGCGGATAGGCATGTGGGTCACATTTGCGATAAACATCATCAATATTGGGGGCAACTATCTGTTCCTGTATGGCCCGCTGAAGGTTTTGAACATGGGAGTTGCCGGGGTTGCAACATCCACGGTATTTGCAAGGTTTCTTGCCGCAGTCGCGCTTTTGCTGTTCTTTTTTGCAACCAAAACTGGGCGTCTTTCTTTGCGTTATCTGAACCCCTTCCCCGGAAAACTGCTTGGCAAGATGATAAAGATAGGTCTGCCGTCAGCCGGCGAAAATCTTACATATAATCTGTACCAGACAACTCTTCTCTCATTTGTGAACGGTATGGGAAACGATTCGGTCAATGCGAGAGCCTACTGCAACTCTCTTATCGCGTTTGGGATGATATTCTCGAACGCTGCCGCCATGTCCACGCAGATAATAACCGGGCACCTCGTCGGTGCCGGAAAATCGGAAGAAGCATATAGAAGAGTGTTCAAGACTCTCAGAGTATCAATGCCCATTACGATCGCGCTGTCATCAGCCAACGCGCTTCTGTGCCGCTATACCCTGGGGTTCTTCACTTCCAACCAGAATGTCATAGCTCTTGGCCAGATGATAATGATCGTGGATATATTCGTGGAAACAGGCCGATGTCTTAACATGACCTTCGTAAACAGCCTCAAGGCAGCCGGAGCGTATGTGTTCCCTCTCATCATGGGAATACTGTGCAACTGGGGACTTGGGCTTACCACGGGATACGTTGTCGGTGTGGCACTCGGCGCGGGAGTTGCCGGTATATTTGCGGGAACTGCCACGGACGAATGCATCCGCGGTTTGATCGTCATGTACTACTGGTATAAAAAGAAGTGGCTCGGAAAGTCGGTTGTGGACAGCAGCCCCTATAGGAAATGATCACGGCTGTGTCAAACCGCCCGGTATGGTATAATCTGAAAAAAAAGGAGTCTGTCAATGGCACTTGAGAATGTCAGATATGATGCGTTCATAAGCTACAGACACTGTGAGCTTGATTCGTTCATATCGGAAAACCTTCATAAAAAACTCGAGAGCTACAGGATGCCCTCATCGGTTGCAAAAAAGCTCTCGCCCGCAAAACAGAAGATCGAGAGGATCTTTCGTGATGAGGCCGAGCTTCCGCTTTCCGGCAATCTTTCGGATCCGATAACCGTTGCGCTTAATAACTCCGAGTTCCTGATCGTCATATGTACGCCCAGGCTTCCCGAGTCGCAGTGGTGCCAGAAAGAGATCGAGACATTTGTCGCCACACATGACCGGGATCATGTCCTTCTGGTCCTTGCCGAAGGAGAGCCCGAAGAGTCTTTTCCGAAGATACTGCTGAGCGAAGAGCGCACGGTCACGGATCAAAACGGAAATGCTGTTACGGTTACCGTCGACCGCGAGCCGCTTGCCGCGGACTGTCGTGGCAACAGCAATAAAGAGCGCCTGAAAAAGCTTGACAATGTTGTCCTGAAACTTTGCGCCGCGATTTTCTCTCTTAATTATGATGACCTTCGCCAGCGTCATCGCGAACGCCAGATGCGGCGGCGCATAATAGCAGCATCTGTTGCCTTCTCCATAGTGACTCTGTTTGCGATAACATGCCTGTTCTTTATGATCAGGATCAGCCGGCAGAACAAGGTGATCGCCGACAAATATGCCGGAGCAATGGCTATGGCCTCCGACTCGCTTTTGTCGGAAGGACTCGTTGATGATTCCGTCTACGCCGCCAGATCCGTCCTTCCCGGCAAGAGTTCGGACGGATATAATACCGATGCATACTATTCCCTCTGCAAAGCCATCGCGCCTTACGAAGTCGCAAACAGCTACTATCCGACAGGCGAGTTCATATCACTGAAGGAGCTGTACGATGCGGATGTCTTTCCCGATATGTCAGACGAAGAGATTCCGCAGGAGATCATGGACGCGGCAGGAATATATGATTATGATGATGCAGTTGCGATAGAACATGACGATACCGTGTACATGTATTACGAGGAAACTTCCATGACCGGTGATACCATCGGAACGATAATTTCGATCGATATGGATTCGCGGGAAGTAACAAATGAACGCACCCTTTCCGGGTACGGCTACTACAGGCTTATAGTCAACCCGGATGATCACTCACTTCTTTTATCCTCGGACAGGATGGCATATATGCTTGATGAGGATCTTCAGGATATAGAAGTTGTGACCGGATTTATGGACTGTGTGTGTGTATTTGCCTACGACACCGGGTTTGTCTTACTCGACAAGACCGGTACGATGTACACGGCAGGAATGTATTCAAACGACGAGAAAGCTTTTGAATTGTACGGACACGACCCGGGTGCATTTATCAGCCATGCGCTATATGACAGCAAAGGCGACCGTCTCATGGTTCACTTTGCAGGTAATGATAAAGCTGTCATATACGAAGGCCGCGGGATGTCGGAAACGCTTGCAAAAGACGATGTCAAAGCCGGGCAATACGAAGCCCCCGAAACCGCCGCAAATGGGTTTGAAGGGATCAGTGATGAAGATATATTTAATGCCGTTTCATCGGATGACGGAAAATACACCGCCGTATACACAAACAACGGCACTCTTCATCTGTTCGACAACAAAACAGATAAAGAGATAAAGACGTTATACTCTTATGAATCCCCGCTTGTTCAAAACACTTTTGCGCATCTTGATAGGGCGGATGTTTATATCCTCGGTGATAAGGTCTTTGATGGGAGTCTTAACATGATAAGCCCTCTGCCGGAGGGAGAGATGTACGCCAAGGACGATGACGGTAAGAGCATTTATATATCGTCGCGCTTTGACAACAGCAAGGTTTACAGGATAAGCATAATACCTTATGAGGAAATGATAGAAAAAGCCGACTCGCTGCTTGGCACATTCGTACCGGACGAGAACATAAAGAGCAGATACAGCATCAACTGACCGGCAAGTAGGTCACATCGAATATGTCAGAACGAATAATGTAAAAATCATGCATATCGTCCTCACGGCACGCGATATAGTCGCCGGTAAGGCCGCGCATGTATTTTTCCTCATACCACTTGGTGAACAGCTTGACGTTTCTGTCGAGCTGTTTTGCATATATGTATGATGTGCCCGACGGTACGCATGCCTTGATGTGCCCCGTCAGCTCATACGCTTTCCCGTCAGGCTGTGTATATATCCTTGGAACGTATTCCATCTTCGCGCTAAAATCATCCGATGTGTTTTCGTAGCTTGCCGCAAACTTTTCCTTTGTGATCGGGTACACTTCACCGAGGACTCCAACCATAAGATAGAAGCTGCCGTCCACGACAAGTTCGGTATCTCCCTCGAGTGTCCGGATGAGTATACAAGTATTCCTGTCAAGAAACGACATCGGATCAATATAACCGACCGTCAGGCGATTTTTCATGTATCTGGAAAACTGACTCATGTCGGGTTCGTACTGTTCTGCAACTATTATGGAGAATGACTCATAGTATTTCTTTATGATGTCATCAAGGTAATCGGAAAATCGTTTTTCGGGATAAACTTTTGCAAGGGCGTCCTCGCTTATAAAGCCTCCTGCCTTGTAATCATGGCCTCCGCCGGAGCCCACATCGGAAGTGATGAACTTGATGAACTCGTCGGCCAGGACCTCTCTCGTACAACTTCTTGCAGAGAGCTTGTATCCTCCCGATACATGCCCGTATGCGATGACAACGTTAAACTCCGCCACCTGCAGTGCCATGTCACTTATGATACCGAGTATGTTGGGGTCGCATTCATCGGCTTTGAGAATACCGCAGCTGTATGAGCTCAAGTTCTCATAACCGGCCAGAGCTTCACCGGTTATCCTCATCTCATCAAGAGAGATATTGCTGTTCGTGAACATCCTTATCTGGGCTTCATTTACTATCAGGCTGTCGCGCATATCACGATCCAGCGGATGCGACACTTCAGAGAAGTTACCGGTATCCGTCATCAGGCCATAGTAGAGCGCTGTACAAAGCGCGCGGTCAGAAAGCACATCAATGCCTTCATCAAGCATCATATTCCATACAAGCGTGGCGCAGCTTCCAAGCTCCGGCCTGATCTCGCAAAGCGAAGTATCGGCTGTACCGTTATGATGATCGATCACCGCAATATCGTCTGCCTCGATCCGGGTGACATTGCCCTGTCCGTACTGACAGTCGGCAGTCAGAAGGAGTCCTGATATCCTGCCCTTTTCTGCCGGATAATACGTGACCGGGATCTCAAGTTCCTTGATCATGAGCATGAGATTCGATTTTCTGATCTTGAACTTCCCGCTGTAGATTATGCAGACGTTCTTGCCCTTTCCTTTAAAATACCTGTATAGCGCGAACGCAGACGCAAGAGCATCCGGATCGGGATTGTCATGACACTGTATTGTTATGCTGTCGAAAATATCAAGTTCCGAAAGTTTCATAGTGTGATTATACCATATCAAGCCATAGTTTTTCTCATTTCCGAAAGTCTGTCGAGCGCTGCAACAAGCGTTTCGTCCTTTTTCGCAAAATGAAGTCTGATAAGATGATTTATATCTTCCCTGAAGAAGCTGGATCCGGGGACCGCGGCGACTCCGACCTTTTCAGCCATTTTTTTGCAAAAATCAAGATCGCTGTCATATCCGAATTCGGAAATATCCAGCATCACATAATAAGCACCCTGCGGGTCAGTGTGAACTATGCCAAGATCATCAAGTCCTTTTATGAACAGA
>JAFRIL010000017.1 GCA_017432845.1 Lachnospiraceae bacterium
GCATCGTAAATGCGCTCGTATCGTCGGTGATACAATGGGTAAATACCATCCGCACGGTGACAGCTCGATATACGGTGCTCTCGTAAATATGGCACAGGACTGGTCATTTCGCGCACCTCTTGTAGACGGTCACGGAAACTTCGGATCCGTCGACGGCGATTCCGCCGCAGCAATGAGATATACGGAAGCAAGACTGTCCAAGATCTCAATGGAGATGCTTGCCGATATCGGAAAAGATACCGTCGATTTTGTTCCGAACTTCGATGAGACTGAAAAAGAACCTACTGTTCTTCCTTCAAGATTTCCCAACCTGCTTGTTAACGGTACAACAGGTATAGCCGTTGGTATGGCTACAAACATCCCTCCTCACAATCTGTCTGAGGTGATAAATGCTGTAGTCAGGATCATAGATAACCGCGTGGAAGAGGACAGGAATACCGAGATCGATGAACTGCTCGATTGTGTAAAGGGTCCTGATTTTCCGACAGGAGGAGTGATCCTCGGACGCCGGGGGATCGAAAGCGCTTACAGGACAGGACGCGGCAAGATCAAGGTACGCGGAGTCTGCGACATAGTATTGCTTGAGAACGGAAAGAGCCAGATCATAATAACCGAGCTTCCTTTCCTGGTTAATAAGGCAAGACTTCTCGAGAAGATCGCTGAGCTTGTAAGAGACAAGAAGATAGAAGGTATCACGGATCTTCGCGATGAATCGGACCGTGAAGGAATGAGAGTCGTTGTTGAACTTCGTCGTGATGTGAATGCCAATATAATCCTGAACCAGCTGTATAAACATACCCAGCTTCAGGATACTTTCGGTGTGATAAACCTGGCTCTTGTTAACAACGAGCCCAAGGTCATGAATCTTCTGGAGATGCTGAACCATTATCTGAAGCATCAGGAAGATGTCGTCACCAGAAGAACAAAGTACGATCTTAACAAAGCAGAAGAACGTGCGCATATTTTACAGGGACTGCTCATAGCACTTGACAATATCGACGAGGTCATAGCGATCATAAAGGCAAGTGCGAATGTTGCCGAGGCCAAGGAAAAACTGACTGAAAGATTCGGACTATCGGAAGCACAGTCCGCTGCGATCGTCGAGATGAGACTGAGAGCTCTCACAGGTCTTGAAAGAGAGAAGCTTGAAGCCGAATATGCCGAACTTCAGAAGAAGATCGCAGAATACAAGGCAATACTTGCAGACGAAAAACTGCTTCTTGGTGTAATAAGAACAGAGATCATGCAAATATCCGAAAAGTTCGGTGATGACAGAAGGACCAAGATAGGGCTTGATGATTCCGATCTTACGAACGAGGATCTGATCCCGAAGGAGAATACGGTCATCGCAATGACCAGCCTCGGATACATCAAGCGAATGACGGTTGACAATTTCAAGGCTCAGAACCGTGGCGGCAAGGGTATCAAGGGAATGAAGACGATAGATGAGGATTACATCGAAGATCTTCTGATGACCAATACCCACCAGTCGATCATGTTCTTTACAAATCTCGGAAGAGTGTACCGCAAAAAAGCATATGAGATACCGGAGTCCGGCAGAAGTTCAAGAGGTGTTGCGATCGTAAACCTTCTTCAGCTCCAGCCCGGCGAGAAGATCTCAGCTATGATACCCGTTACGGAAGTCAACGAGACCAAGAATCTTCTGATGGTAACCAAAAAGGGTACAGTCAAGAAGACAAACATTCTTGAATACAACAATATTCGTAAGAAGGGTCTTATAGCCATTACTCTTCGTGATGATGACGAGCTTATCGAAGTAAAGACAACGGATAAGGATTCGGAGATATTCCTTGTTACAAAACAGGGTATGTGCATTCGCTTCAAGGAAACAGATGTACGTTCCACGGGAAGATCTTCGATGGGAGTTATCGGTATGAACTTATCCGACGGAGATGAGATCGTCGGAATGCAGATCAATACTCAGGGTGATTCACTTCTTATCGTTTCGGAGCTCGGTTTCGGTAAGAGAACTGTCCTTTCGGAATTCCATCTTCAGAGACGAGGCGGAAAGGGTGTTAAGTGCTACAAGATAATGGAGAAGACCGGAGACGTTGTCGGGGTCAAGGCCGTTACCGATGAGCATGAGATAATGATGATCACGGACCAGGGTATCATCATCCAGCTTCGTATGGAAGATATAAAGGTGATCTCCAGAAACACATCCGGTGTCAAGATGATCAGTCTCGATAAAGGTGTCAAAGTTGCCAAGATAGCCAAAGTCCGTGAAAAGATCTCTGACGGTGACAAGGATATCGACATGGATGAGATTGACGATGTAGTTATAAATGTTGCCAAATCGGATGAACCGGTAGTTGTGGTTCACGATGAAGTGGACATAGATGATGATGACGAAGAAGATACAAGATTTGAGGGAATGGAAGATGAGTAAAGAAAACTACGATAACTACATGCTCTCGATAGTCGTTCCGGTATACAACGAGGAGAACGGGATAAAACCTTTCCTTGACAGGACTGAAGCGGTTGTCGAAAAACTGGGATGTGATTACGAGATCATTTTTTCTCTTGATCCTTCAACTGACAGAACGTATGAAGTCATCAAGGAAAACATGGAAAGGAACAAGCACATCAAGCTTATCACGATGAGCCGCAGATTCCGTCAGGCTGCAGCAACGATGGCCGGCGTTACCAACTGCCGTGGAGACATATGCGTCGTGATCGATGTGGATCTGCAGGATCCTCCAGAGGTCATTATCGACCTTGTTGCAAAGTGGAAGGAAGGATACGATGTTGTTTATGCCCAGAGGATCGACCGTCAGGGCGAGACAAAGATACGTAAGTTCATAGATGTCTGTGCGTACCGTGTGATCAATTATCTCTCGAGCGTGGAGATACCCGTGGATACGGCTGATTTTCGCCTAATCAACAGGCGGGTGATCGAAGAGATCAAGAAGATGCCGGAAACCAACATGTTCTTCAGGGGCATGGTAAGTTATGTCGGGTTCAAACAGGCTGCGGTAAGATATCACAGAGAAGCAAGAGAAGCTGATGTTTCCAAGTATAACCGTCTGTGGGGAGAATTCCGCATGGGATTTCACGGGATATTCTGCTTTTCGAGCAAACCTCTTGAATTCGTGACTTTCCTCGGAGGGTTTATGACAGCGTTCGGAGCATTGCTCGCAGTGATCCATGGGATCAAAAAGCTGTTTGATGAGCGTGAGGATTCATCGGACCGCGGACTTGTCTCACTTATCTGGTTCATGGGCGGAGTGATCGTATTCGTATGCGGCCTTCTCGGAGAGTATGTTACCAGGATATATGATGATGTAAAGGGAAGGCAGAGATACATCATCGATGAGTTTGATGAGAATAAATAATGAGAGAGATAGCAGTCGATAAGATCACGAAAGCTATATCCGAAATGTGTATAAAGGTATGTCACGAACTGTCGGAAGATATGCGGGCATGCCTTTTTGATGCTTATGACAACGAGACTTCCGATATCGGAAAAAAGATTCTCGGGCAGCTTAAGGATAATCTTACGATCGCGAAGGAAGAGATGATACCTATCTGTCAGGATACCGGAATGGCAGTTGTATTTCTTAAGGTCGGACAGGATGTGCATCTTACCGGCGGCGACATTACGGATGCCATAAATGAAGGTGTAAGAAAAGGATATACGGAAGGGTATTTACGCAAGTCTGTTGTATCCGATCCGATAGAGAGGATCAATACAAAAGACAACACTCCCGCAGTCATACACTATGAGATAGTTCCGGGAGACAAGGTAAGCATCACGCTTGCACCAAAAGGATTCGGCTCGGAGAACATGAGCAGGGTTTTCATGTTAAAACCGGCAGACGGGATAGAAGGTGTCAAGGCATCGATCCTTGAAGCTGTAAGAGATGCGGGTCCGAACGCATGCCCCCCGATGGTAGTCGGAGTAGGTGTCGGAGGCACATTTGAAAAATGTGCACTTCTTGCAAAAGAGGCACTTACAAGACCGGCCGGCGAGCATTCCCCGATCGGATATGTAAAAGATCTTGAAGAGGAGATGCTTGATGCGATAAATGAGCTTGATATCGGGCCGGCAGGACTTGGCGGAAAATGTACGGCATTTGCGGTCAATATCAATACATATCCTACGCATATTGCGGGTCTTCCTGTTGCTGTCAATATTTGCTGTCATGTGAACAGGCATATCAGTGTGGAGATATAAGATGGAAAAGCATGTTACCGTACCTTTCGATAAAAGCGTATCGGATTCTCTTAAGGCAGGAGACTATGTTTACCTGGACGGCACTGTTTATGTGGCAAGAGATGCGGCTCATAAGAGGATGACACAATCCCTTGCAGCAGGTAATGAACTTCCGTTTGATATCAAAGACCAAACGATATATTACATGGGCCCTTCTCCGGCAAGAGAGGGGAAGGTGATCGGATCCGCAGGCCCAACCACTGCGAGCAGGATGGATAAATATGCCCCGCAGCTGCTCGATCTCGGCCAGACCGGTATGATCGGAAAAGGAAAAAGAACGCAGGCGGTCAAGGATGCGATGATCAGAAACAAAGCAACATATTTTGCCGCTGTAGGCGGAGCGGGTGCTCTTCTTTCCAAATGTATCACATCTTCAGAGGTTATCGCGTATGACGATCTGGGAGCAGAAGCGGTAAGAAAACTGACTATAAAAGACTTTCCGGTGATAGTCGTGATGGACTGCCACGGAGGGTGTCTATATTGACAAAGACGGGTCCATTTAATATAATGACTTGGCTGACGAATACTTGGTATGCAAGACTTTGGCAATTTGGAGAAATACTCAAGAGGCTGAAGAGGCGCCCCTGCTAAGGGTGTAGGTCGGGCAACCGGCGCGAGGGTTCAAATCCCTCTTTCTCCGCTCGAACGGATGGTGGAACATGCACTACACATATAAACCAAACAGCGTTTGTTCAAGACAGATCGATTTTGACATCATTGGTGATGTCATCACAAACATTTCTTTTACAGGTGGCTGTAACGGAAACCTTAAGGCCATTGCGATCCTCTGCAACGGAATGACGGTTTCCGAGATCGAGAAGAAGCTTCTCGGAAACGACTGTAACGGAAAAGGAACCTCCTGCGCGGATCAGTTCGCGATAGCTGTGAGGGAGGCCTTTGCCGCAAGCCGATAACAGTTCCCGTTTCACATGGAAAAATTCAGGCGATTTGAGAAGAATACGATGATATCCCTGCTGGCGTTTGCTGTTCCGGCAGTTATCATGATGCTTGTCTTTATAATCGGACAGTTTGCACCGTTCGGTAAAGTATCCATACTTGTGGCGGATATGAGATATCAGTTCGTTGATTATATCGGTTATATGAAATCGATATTCTTCGGCGATAATGATATGTTCTATACATTCTCAAAAACATTCGGCGGCGACATGATGGGATTTGCCGCTTATTATCTGTTCAATCCGTTTTATCTGATCCTTCTGTTTTTCCCAAATGATATGCTCCCCGTCGGAATAGTGATCATGATGGTGTTCATCTGCGCATTTACGGGGCTGTTCTTCCACCTCATGTTGAGCGGTATATGGGGCAACCGATTTTCGTCCCTGATATTCTCTACAGCTTATGCAATGATGGGATTTAACATGGCATACATTAACTGTATCCATTATTTCTTCAGTATCATGATGCTGCCGCTTGTCATACTCGGTCTCTTCCGTATGATGACAAATCGCAGGCCGAACCTGACATATATCATATCATCTGCACTTGCGGTTATATCGAATTATTACATCGGTTATATGATCCTGATATTTACCGCAGCATTTTTCCTGTGCTTTATGGCGTCGGATGTCATTAAGTATACAGATAACAAAGATCGTATCAGGAATGCATGGACTGTTCTTTATTCCACGTTGCTTGCAGTCGGGATCTCAGCGTTCTCGCTTTTCTCCGTACTGTTATCATTGCAGGGGCAGAAAAAAGCGATCATAAAAGGCGGGCTGACATTAAAGAGAACATTTAACATATTTGAATTTTTCTCGGGACTGTATGTCGGGTCTTTTAACGGTAATATCTCCAACGGTCTGCCGATAATATACAGCGGGATAATTGCAACGGTTTTCGTAGGATTCTATTTCTTAAACAAAACGATCAGACTGAGAGAAAAGATATGTGCGCTTATACTGTTCACATTTTTGATACTCGGTTACTGGATAGATGCGCTTAATGTTATGTGGCACGGGTTTGCGCATCCGATAGGTTTTCCTTACAGGAATTCGTTTTTGTTCTCATTTCTCATCATCTTTATCGGTTATGCCGGGTTTGTTAGGATCAGGGATGGATCCGTTAAATGGAATGCAAATATAATCATTATTATATTCGCGTTGTATTCGGTATATATGCATCTGATCAAGAGTCCATATGTCGGAACCAGATCCATCATCCTGACTTATCTGACCATCGCCGTTACGTTGATCCTTGTTGTGGCAATGAACGAGAAGGACCGCTATGTCATTCCTGCATTGGCCGGACTGTTTGCATTGTCAATGACAGACAGTCTGTATAACGGAGCAGTATCGGTCGACGCGTACTATGAGGATAAGTTCGCTGAAGAAGAAAGTATCGATGCCTATAAGGAATATATTGATAATACGCAGGATCTTGTTTCATACATCAACGGTCAGGATTCTTCATTCTTCAGGATGGACAAGCTTTACAGAAGGACCAACAACGATCCGATGATGTTCTCATATAACGGACTGTCGCATTTCAGTTCGTGTGAGACAGAACAGGCCAAAACGTTCATGGGACGGATGGGATTTCGCAATAACGAAAACTGGGCATTTTATGGGGATTCGAGTACGGCATTTGCGGACTGCTTTATGGGTGTAAAATATCTGCTGTCCCAGTATGATGAAACGTGCAAACCTTATAAATGGCTGTACACTTCCAATGATAAAAATGTATTTATAAATCCCTATGCACTTTCGATCGGATTCGGAATGGATGAAACCGCAAAGTATATCAATATGAATGAAAGGGATCCGTTCAAACTTCAGAATATCATAGCCAGTCATTTTACCAAGACCAATTACCAGATATACAGACCCGTAAAAGTATCGGAGATAAAACTGAACAATGTTTCCGAAAATGATCACGTGTACACAAAGATCGACCCTGATGCTGAAGCGAGTGTGGAATACATTCTTTCCATTACAAGTGACAACTTTATATATATGTACTTTGATGCACCCGAAAAACAAAATGCAACGCTGTTCATCAATCAGGATGAAAAAGGAAGCTATTTTAATGATTATGAATGGTCAGTGCGAGAAGGCGGCTATTATGATCCCGGTGAAACGGTAAGTATCAGGTTTGTATTGGATGACGACAGCATATGCATAAACAATGCTTATTTCTATTATGAAAGTAAGCAGGTGTTAAAAGCCTGGTACAAAGATGCGGTTACAACAACATGTAATTTAACAAAGCTTTCCAGTTCCCATCTTCTGGCAAAGGCTAACGTAGCAGAGCCAACGGATTATATCGTCTTCTCTATTCCTTATGATGATGACTGGAGGATAAAGGTTGACGGAAAAAGAGTAAAACCGGTTAAAGTGATGGATGCACTCATGGCAGTAAAGGTGCCAAAGGGAGAACATGAACTCGATCTGAGATTCATTCCGAAAGGAATAATACTCGGAACACCGGTTTCGGTCATATCAAGTATCACTACATTTTGTATATTTTTTATGTTTTTCAGGAGAAAAACACAAGAAAAAAATAAAGAATAAAAAACCAAAAAAAATCCGTTGACAAGGGTAAAAACGGGTGATATATTAATAGGGCCGCTCGAAAGAGCGTCTCTATTTTTATGCATTTGGCGAACCTTGAAAATGAAATAGTACAACCAATAACCCGAAAGATGTGCCGTATTTGCGACAGCAAATGCGGTGCCAAGTAACGTCGAAGACGTTACAGAATTCCTTATATTATTAGTAATTCGAGTAATAATTCGGAAACAAATTAGCTAG
>JAFRIL010000171.1 GCA_017432845.1 Lachnospiraceae bacterium
CGAGCCCTTTAAGCCGCTTATCATCGCCGAAGTTGAATTTGCCTCAAAAGACGAGGCCCAAAACTTTATCCCGCCCGACTGGTTTGACGAGGACGTCACCGACGACAGTGCCTACCGCAACGCAAACCTCGCCCTTAAGCATAAAGACTGAGACAGGGGGACTGAGACAGGGGGACTGAGACAGGGGGACGGTTCATTTGTCTCAATTCATTGAGACTCAATAACCGTCCCCCTGTCTCAGTCCCCCTGTCTCAGTCCCCTATTTCAAACCGACAGGCCGGTTGCGGGATCGATGCCCATGGATATGTTGAGGCACTCTATTGCAGCACCGCTGGCGCCTTTGCCAAGGTTGTCAAACAGGGCCGATATGATGATCCTGTCGTTGTTTCCGGTAACGTATATCTCGGCATAGTCCTTGCCTGCAAGGTCATTAGCGCTTAGGAATGAATTCTTTTGCGCCTCCGCGCCGTACTCCATGACACGTATAAACTGCTGTTTGCTGTAATGCTCTGCTAGCACGTCTCTTAGCTCTTCGGGTCCCATTTTCCTGCTCATAAGACGCGTATGTATCGGGAGCATCACGTTCATACCGCAGTAATAATCATCGACAAGCGGCATGAATACAGGTTCACTTTCAAGGCCCGCGATCACCTTCATCTCCGGAAGATGCTTGTGCATCTGAGTCAGCGCATACTCTCTCGGGGCAAAAAGGTCATCAGTCTTGCCATCGCCCTCGTACAGCGCGATAGCCTTCTTTCCGGCTCCCGAATAGCCTGATACAGCCGGGACGGTAAACGGATAATCGGCCGGCAGTATACCCTTCCTGACAAGAGGATATGCCATCATGATAAACCCCGATGCATAACATCCCGGAACCGCAATGCGTTTTGACGATGCGATCTTTTCAAAATGCTCCTTCGACAGCTCCGGAAGCCCGTAAGCCCAGTTGCTGTCACACCTGTGAGCAGTTGAAGCATCGATGATCACCGTATCGGGATCATCGCACAGGCTTACAGCCTGTCTTGCGGCATCATCCGGAAGGCACAGGAATGTGTAATCCGACATATTTATAAGGCGGCGCCTCTCATCGGGATCCTTTCGAAGGTGTGCATCTATCGTAAGTATCTCAATATCATCCCTGTTTTCAAATCTTTCATTTATGCGAAGCCCGGTCGTCCCCTCGGCCCCGTCAATGAACACCTTGACCTTTTTCATATGTTATGTCAACCTTCCGTACAGTTTTGTGATCTTCCTGATCCGTTTTGCCAGAGCATGAGAAAATGCCCCTTCCTTCATGCGCCATACCCAGTTATTGCCAAGTGTCGACGGATAATTGATCCTTGCCCTGCCATCAAGTGCCAGATGGTCCTGCATAGGTATGATGCAAAGCCTTGATACCGAGCTTTCCGCCAGTCTGACAAACGCCTCGGCCAGTTCCCTGTCATTAGCGAATCCTTTGCGGTTTAAGTATGAAAGCGCCATCTTCTTGTCGGCTGCCTTAAGCACGTCAAACCATCCGACAAGCGTATCGTTATCGTGCGTTCCCGTATAACAGACCGAATTGGATGTATAGTTATGAGGCAGATAGTCTGAATCTTCCCTCGAGTCAAATGCGAACTGAAGGATCTTCATTCCGGGGTAGCCGCATCTTTTTACAAGCTTTATAACGGAATCGGTTATATATCCGAGGTCCTCTGCTATGATATCAAGCTCACCCAGCTGCTTTTTTACGGCAGCAAACAGATCATACCCCGGACCCTTCTTCCACTTGCCGAACTCGGCCGTCTTATCACCGTACGGGATCGAATAATACTCATCAAACGCCCTGAAATGGTCGACTCTTACGACGTCATACAAAACAAAGCAGTGCTTTATCCGCCTGATCCACCATTTATATCCCGTTTTCTTATGATGATCCCAGTCATACAGCGGATTACCCCACAGCTGTCCTGTCGCCGAAAATGCATCGGGTGGACATCCCGCAACAGCAGTCGGATATCCCTTATCATCAAACTGGAAAAGATCGGGACTTGCCCATGTGTCGGCGCTGTCAAAGGCGACATATATTGGAATATCACCTATTATTTTAATGCCCTTTTTGTTGGTATATTTCTTCAGAGCCTTCCACTGCGCCATGAACTTGTACTGGATAAACCTGTAAAATTCAACATCTTCGGCATATTTTGCGGAATAAATATCGAGTGCTTTTTTATCCCTGGTCCGGATATCATCATTCCACTCGATATAACTCTTTCCACCGAAATGATTTTTGACCGCCATGTAGAGTGCATAGTCATCCAGCCAGAATGAATTGCGCTTCTTAAAGCTTATGTACCCGGCATCCGATGTATCAAACCGCCTGAAAGCCTTCTTCAGCATCCTGAAACGGCTGTTGTAGATCTTGAGATAATCTATATGATCCGGCTTATCGCCAAAATCATAGGCCCCGGCTTCCTTTTTCGTAAGAAGGCCTTCTTCTGTCAGAAGATCAGGATCTATAAAATAAGGATTACCCGCAAATGTCGAAAACGACTGGTAAGGCGAATCCCCGTAGCTTGTCGGGCCCAGTGGCAGGATCTGCCAGTACCTTTGTCCCGCTTCGGCAAGCATATCGACAAAATCATAGGCCGCCTTTCCGAACGTGCCTATACCATTTTTTCCCGGAAGCGATGCCACCGGCAAAAGAATTCCGCTTTCCCTCGCCTGTTTCATATACCCCCTCCTTCCAACATTACACAAAAGGCCTGTCCACCTGCACAACCGCATAGTGATTGCCCGGAAGGCTCTCGACCTTGGCGCATATTGTGTTCTTTATCTCATCCTCGGACAGTTTGCAGTCAAAAGGTGCCAC
>JAFRIL010000172.1 GCA_017432845.1 Lachnospiraceae bacterium
CAATATTGATTTTCCGGTAAGGGTCACGTATTGCGGCAGGCTTGACCGTGATTCGGAAGGCCTTCTTTTGATGACAAACGACGGAAACCTTATACAGGATCTGATGCGCGGCGCAAACGCCCATGAAAGGGAGTACCTTGTAAGGGTCAACAAACCTCTGACGGATGATTTTATCAGGTCCATGGAGGAGGGTGTATTTCTTGAGGATCTTGGTGTTACTACCAAAAGATGCAAGGTCAGGAAGATATCGGATACAACATTCACGATAGTTCTGCGACAGGGACTTAACCGCCAGATCAGAAGGATGTGCAGGGCATTTGACTATCATGTGAGATTCCTAAAGCGTGTCAGGATAGAGAATATCAATCTCGGAGACCTTGCGCCGGGCCAGTACAGACAGCTTGATCCGGTCGAGCTTTCCGAGCTTAAAAGGAGAGTATATGGATAAGATCGCCAGGATCCGGGAACTGGTCGGGATCCTCAACGACGCATCCCGTGCATATTATGCCGAAGATGCCGAGATAATGAGCAATTTTGAATATGACAGACTGTATGACGAGCTTTTAACTCTTGAAAAAGAGACGGGAATGGTACTTGCCAATTCGCCGACCCAGTCCGTGGGGTATGAGGCAGTTAGATCACTTCCGAAGGAAAGACATGAAAGCCCGATGCTGTCCCTTGATAAAACAAAGGACCGCGAAGCGCTCAGGGACTGGCTTGGAAATGAGACCGCGCTTCTGTCATGGAAGCTTGACGGGCTTACCGTTGTTCTGACCTATGAGGACGGAAAACTAGCCAAGGCGGTAACCCGCGGAAACGGAGAGATCGGTGAGGTCATAACAGCAAATGCCAGAACGTTTATCAATCTTCCCGCGTCAATACCGTTTAAAGGAAAGATGATACTCCGCGGTGAGGCAGTTATCGGATACAGTGATTTTAACAGGATCAATGATTCGCTCGCGGATGCCCAGAGCAGGTACAAGAATCCGAGAAACCTGTGTTCCGGATCCGTAAGACAGCTCGACAGCAAGGTGACCGCACAAAGGTCGGTAAGGTTTTATGCATTTTCGCTTGTTTCGGCGCAGGATTCCCATATCGCCCACACAAGGACGGCGAGGATGGAATTCTTAAAAGAGTGCGGATTTGAGACAGTGGAATTCCATAAGGTCACAAAAGATACAATTCTGTCCGTGATCGAGGATTTTGCCAAGGCGATCGGCAACTACGACATCCCTTCAGACGGACTTGTGCTGTCATATGATGATCTTGATTACTCAGCCACGCTCGGGCGTACGGCGAAGTTTCCGAGGGATTCGATCGCATTTAAATGGGCGGATGAGATCCAGGAGACAAAGCTGCTTGATATAGAATGGAGTCCGTCAAGGACGGGACTGATCAACCCGGTAGCCATATTTGAGCCGGTTGAACTTGAAGGGACCACGGTAACAAGAGCAAGCGTACATAACCTTAGCATGATAGAATCGCTCGGGCTTGGCATAGGCGATACGATTACCGTCTACAAGGCCAACATGATCATACCACAGATCGCGGAGAATCTGACGCGGAGCAATGATCTTACCATACCGGATAAGTGCCCCGCATGCGGTGGGGCGACAAAGATCATGAGCGAAAACGGGACAAGAACGCTCACATGCCCCAACAAGGACTGCAGTGCCAAAAAGATCAAAAGCTTTTCGCTGTTTGTCAGCCGTGATGCCATGAACATTGACGGCCTCAGCGAGGCAACACTCGAAAAGCTGATCGGCCGCGGGATGATACATGAATATTCCGATATTTACGGACTGGCCCGGTTCAAGGATGAGATATGCTCCATGGAAGGGTTTGGGCAAAAATCATATGACAACCTTATCGCCGGGATCGAAAAGAGCCGTAATACTTCGCCCGCAAGAGTCATATACAGCCTCGGCATTCCAAACGTGGGGCTGTCAAATGCAAAGGTTCTGTGCCGTTATTTTGACCAGGATATCGATGCGGTAAGAAATGCCGGTATCGATACGTTATCCGCGATCGAAGGAATAGGCGATGTTATAGCCGGAAGCATTGTATCATTTTTCAAAGACCCTTATAATATAAAGGTCGTCGATGACCTTCTTTCATGTCTTCATATAGAAAAACCGGAAAGCGCTGGATCCGCAAAGCTTGCCGGAAAGACATTCGTGATAACGGGGTCTCTTAATAATTATTCAAGCCGTAACGAACTTAAGGAGGAGATCGAAAACCTCGGCGGCAAAGTGGCGGGATCGGTAAGTGCCAATACGACATGCCTTATAAATAATGATCCTGCCTCTTCTTCATCAAAGAACAAAAAAGCAAGAGAACTCGGGGTCCCCGTGATCTCGGAGGATGAATTTATAACTGCTTACATGGAACAGTAGAAGGAGATACCATGCCTATCAAGATACAGGATTCCCTGCCGGCGCAGGCGATACTGGAAAATGAAAATATATTTGTTATGACGGAGTTTCGTGCGATGCACCAGGATATCCGTCCGCTTAATGTTCTCATATTAAACCTCATGCCGACAAAAGAGGTGACCGAAACACAGCTTCTTCGGAAGCTTTCGAACTCACCGCTCCAGGTAAATATTGAGCTTCTGCAGACGGCCAGCTATACGCCGACCCATGTTGATTCAACACATCTGGACAGTTTCTATACGACATTCGATAAGGTCAAGGATCGCAAGTTCGACGGGATGATCATAACGGGCGCTCCTCTCGAGCATGTTGAATATGAAGATGTTGCTTACTGGGACGAGTTGTGTACGATCATGAAATGGTCCGAAAAACACGTCCACTGCACATATTACCTGTGCTGGGGAGCATATGCGGCCCTGTATTATTTCTACGGTATCAAGCATCATTTCTATGATGATAAGCTCTCGGGCATATATTCTCATCGTGTGTTAAAGCCGACATCACCGCTTTTTCGCGGATTTGATGACATATTCTATGCTCCTCAGTCAAGAGAGATATATGTGACCAAAGAGCAGATAGCATCCGTACCCGAACTAGAACTTATGGCTGATTCCGATGATGCGGGTGTGACCATTGTCAAGACCGAGGATTCGAAGAAATTCTTCGTGACCTGCCACGCGGAGTATGATTCCGATACATTG
>JAFRIL010000173.1 GCA_017432845.1 Lachnospiraceae bacterium
CGCGGCATGTGCGCTGGAAGAGGGAGTTGTCAATCCGGGAGAAACGATAAGATGTGAAGGCGTGTTCGAATACTTCGATGTGGAAAAGCAATGCTGGGTTTATCCGGGAGGACACGGATACCTTGACACGATCGGTGCGATCGGAAATTCATGTAACTGTTTCTTCTATGAAGTCGGATTCAGGCTTGCCACGAACACACATACGTCAAACTATGATGAACAGCGAGGTCTTGACAGGCTTCAGAAATATGCGGATCTGTTCGGTCTTACGACCAAGACAGGTATAGAGATGGAAGAGAACACTCCCAAGTTTTCCGATGAACTTCCTGTCGACTCTGCCATCGGGCAGGGATCTCACAACTATACGACTGTTGGGATCTCCCGGTATGTAACAACCGTTGCCACACGCGGAACATGTTATAAATACACACTTCTTGATAAGATAGTTGCAAATGACGGGCAGGTTCTTGTTAAGAAATCACCCGAGATACAGAACAGTGTGCTATTTGCCGACAGTACTTGGAGCAATATATATTCGGGTATGAGAATGGTTGTCGAAAAAGCCGCGGCATTTAAGGGATTCCCGATTGCGGTGGCTGGTAAGACGGGAACGGCACAGACAAGCAAATCGCGAACGAACCATGCTCTGTTTATCGGTTTTGCGCCGTATGATAACCCCGAGATCACGGTGGCGACCCGAATAGCATACGGATATACCTCCGCCAATGCCGCCCAACTGTCAAGAGATGTTCTTAGTTATTATTTCAAGGTTGAAGACGCCGAAACACTCGTAAACGGTGTCGCAGACGAAGCCACAAACGAGATCATAGAAGACTGAGGATGAAAAAATGAGAGATGCTGTTACCATCAAGAGTTTTCCAAACGGATTAAAGCTTATACTTGATCCTTCGATACCTTTTGAGAATCTGTATGTTGCATTTGCACAAAAGCTTATTGACTCGGAAAGGTTCCTGGGGGATGCCAAGCTTGTGATAACGTTTGAAGGAAGAACATTGTCCGAACTCGAAGAAAGAGCTCTGATAGAGGCATTTTCCGAATATACAAGAGTAACGGTCCTGTGTGTTATGGATAAGAACGAGAAGAAGAACGAGGTGTTCATCCAGGCAGCCAATGCTTTTTCTCCGAGCGGGAAAGTCGAGAATTCTTCGGTTTACAAGGGGACGTTACATGCCGGGCAGAATCTCGAGACCGAAGGATCGATCGTTGTTTTGGGTGATGTAAACCCCGGTGCAAGCGTGTCCGCGGCTGGTTCCGTTGTTATCCTGGGTACTGTGTACGGAGATGTGAGCGCGGGCATCAAAGGTGATCAGGGGGCATTTGTTGCGGCTCTTGACATTAAATGTGACAGGATAGAAGTGGGTGGTCAGGAGTGTACGATGTTTTCGAAGAGTGCGGGATTTTTGCGTAAGATCTCAGGCGCTAAGATCATATATGTCAGCGAGGACGGCGCTGTATGCGAGGATATCACAAAAGAATTCCTTGCCGATATACCGTTCTAAGGAATAGCTATGTTTGAAGGATACAATTTTAAGAGATATGATTTTGTACTCGTGCTTTTGTGTATCGCGATCTCAGCTCTAGGGATAGTGTTCATCAAAAGTGCGGATGAGTCCTATGTGCAGCACCAGCAGGAAGGCCTGATCATGGGACTGATACTGATGGTCATAGTATCTTTGATCAGTTACAGTTTCGTTCTCAAGTTCTACTGGCTGATCTATGCGGCAAGTATTGCCCTTCTGGTCGCGGTAAAACTGTTTGGAGACTCCGGTGGGGGAGCCCAGCGCTGGTTTGAGATCGGAGGCATAAGATTCCAGCCTTCAGAGCTGGTCAAGATAATGTTGATTTTATTTTATGCCGCGTTTATTATGAAACATAAGGAAAACATAAACACGGTGCGGATAATCGTGGCATGTGTACTTCTGATAATACCTCCGACGGTACTGATCTTTAAACAGCCTGATCTGTCCACGACGATCATGATCATTATCATATTCTGTACCATCATGTTCATCGGTGGCGTCAGCTGGAAAGTCATAGGAGCCGCATTCCTTATCGGAGTGCCCTCATTTGTGCTGGCTCTTCGATATCTGATGCGTGATGACGTGCATATCATCAAGGATTACCATAAAGGCCGTATTCTTGCATGGCTGTATCCTGATGAATTTGCAAGCACGGAGGCTTACCAGACGCTTAACGCAATGACCGCCATAGGCTCGGGACAGTTGTCGGGCAAAGGTGTCAATAACAACGTTGTCGCATCGGTCAAGAACGGAAACTTCATATCCGCGGCACATACGGATTTCATATTTGCCGTAATAGGAGAGGAGACCGGCTTTATAGGCTGCTGCGTTGTGATCGGGCTGCTATTTCTGATCGCGATATGCTGCATATTGATAGCAAGGCGTGCAAAGGATGTCGGAGGACAGATAATAGCAGGCGGCATGGCCGGACTGATCGGGTTCCAGACGTTCATTAACATAGGGGTCGTAACCGGTCTGCTTCCGAATACCGGACTTACGCTTCCTTTTGTCAGTTACGGGCTGACCAGTCTTGTCAGTCTGTTCATCGGTATAGGATTTGTTCTGAATGTGAAACTGTTGTCACCGTCAGGGGAGTTTTTTGAAGGAGAATTTTGATGAACATCGGACTAATTGCTCACGAATCCAAGAAAAAGCTTATGCAGAACTATTGTATCGCTTACCGCGGACTTCTCGGAAAGCATACATTATTTGCAACCGGTACGACCGGAAGGCTTATTGAAGAGGTCACAAACCTTTCAGTTCATAAATATCTTGCCGGGAACCTCGGCGGCGAGCAGCAGATCGGTGCACAGATAGAGCACAATGAGATCGATCTTATGATCTTTCTGCGTGATCCTCTTGCGCCCGATCTTCACAGGCCTGACGTCAATTATATCGTGAGACTGTGTGACATGCACAATATACCGCTCGCAACAAATCTTGCTACCGCGGAGCTTCTTATCAAATCACTTGACAGAGGGGATATGGAGTGGCGTGAGATGTACAAGTAAAACAGCTGTCTTTGCTGTTGTTTTAGCCATATTATTATGTCTTACTGCATGCAACAGCCTGCAGTTTCCTTTTGATCCCGATTCAACGGAAAGCCAGTTTAACATCCATTCATACGCTTCTTCATCACCTGTTAAACCTTTTGCGGCCGATATATGTGTGACAGATGATGATTTTGAATCATTGTCGCTTGCGATCGACGATGCGCTTGCGGGGGGACTCTTTGATGCCACGGCCAAAGAGACCATATATGCCAAAAACGTTCATGAGAAGCTTAATCCCGCATCACTTACCAAAGTAATGACCGCATATATTGCGCTTAAATACGGGCACCTTGACGATACACTTACAGCTTCGCCCAATGTTCTTATCACCGAGTCGGGTGCACAGCTGCTTGGAATCAAGGAAGGCGACCGTATGACGCTCGAGCAGGCTCTGTATGCTCTTTTGCTATACTCGGCAAACGATGCCGGTGTTATGATAGCTGAATACTTATCGGGCAGTGTTGACAGTTTCGCAGCCGTCATGAATGAAGAGGCAAAGAAGATAGGAGCGACGAATACAAACTTCACCAATCCTCACGGGCTGACCGATGAAGACCATTATACGACCGCTTATGATCTGTATCTGATGTTCAATGCGGCAATGGAAAGCGAAGAATTCCGCAAGATAATCAATACTACTGAATATAAGAGCACATACAA
>JAFRIL010000018.1 GCA_017432845.1 Lachnospiraceae bacterium
CATCGTAAACAAAGACAGCATCGCAAAGATGAAGAAAGGCGTTGTTATCATCAACACTTCAAGAGGAGCCCTTATCGATACCGACAGCCTGGTGGAAGGCATCAAGGATCGTAAGATCGGGGCCGCATGCCTTGACGTATACGAAGAAGAATCAAACGTATTCTTCCATGACTACTCAGGGCATATCGTAGATGACGATACCCTTGCAAGGCTTATCTCCATGCCTAATGTCATTGTAACAAGCCATCAGGCATTTCTGACAGAAGAAGCTCTTACCAACATCGCAGATACAACGCTTTCGAACGTTGAAGAATACTTCTCAAAAGGGTACAGCCAAAATGAAGTATGCTATAAATGCCAAAAGGTTGGTGGCTGTCCGCAGTCCCATTCAGGAAAGTGTTTCTAAGATGAGGATATCTGTAGTAACAGTTTGCTATAATGCAGAAAATACCATAAGGGATACCATAGAATCCGTGATAAACCAGGACTATGGTGACTTCGAGTATGTCATCATGGATGGTGCATCATCTGACGGCACTATGGATATAATAAACGAATACAAGGAAAATGATCACCTTACTTGCTATTCCGAACCCGACAGCGGATTGTATGATGCCATGAACAAATCCCTTGATAGGTTAACCGGTGACTATGTCATCTTCATGAACAGCGGAGATATGTTCTATGATGACCATGTCCTTGGGGATATCGCTCCCGGACTTAAATCCGACATAGTATACGGAGATGCTTATAAAAGGCGTATAGACGGGGATTATACCGAGAAATACAAAGGAACACACTTTGAACGCATGAAAATGATGCTCTGCGGAGCCTTTTTCTGCCACCAGGCCCAGTTCACAAAGACCGAGGTCATGAGAAGATATGGTTTCAGGGAAGATCACAGGATAACGGCAGATTTTGACTTCCTGGTAAGGACGCTTGCCGGCAAATGTTCATTTGGCCACGTTGACAGGATCATATGTTCATTTGATGAAAACGACGGGATCAGCGCCCAGAAGTCCAATTATTTGCAGATGATAAAAGAAGACGATACAAGCGTAAGAGAATGCTTCCCGTTTCTGTATTACCTTACCATCATCCCCAAAACAATCTTCCGGATAATCTTTAGGCCGGAATACTGACCTATATCGATCCTTTTACTATCTTTTCACACAGATTCAGAAGGATCTTCGCAGACTTGTCCCATCCAAACCTTTCCAGGCAATCAGATGCAGGCGCAACCTTACCGCTAAGCAGCTTATCAAGATCCACGTCATAGTCGTACGGATCAATATAATACGCCGTATCCCCATAGATCTCAGGCATACATGAAGTGTTTGAAACAACGATCTTCGCTCCACATGCGAGCGCTTCCATCGGAGGGATCCCAAAACCTTCATAATACGACGGAAACAGGAATGCTTTACAGTGGCTCATAAGTGACTTGATCTGGCCATCACTTACAGATCCGAGCTGTATCACATTATCAAGGGCGATCTTTTCGTTCTTCTGCCACTCTTCGACGGTCCCGGCAATAAGAAACAGCCGGTCCGGGTACTTTTGGGCCATCTTCTCTATCCAGCGGAAGTTCTTCTGCTTCCTGTTCGCAGAAAGGGAGAAATAGTACTCACCTTTCTTAACCCGAGAAAATCGCTCCATCCAAGAATCATCAGGGGATACTCTCAGGATATGCTGCCATGCATCGGGAATGACGGTTATATCTCCTTCGCCTCTTCCATAGCAGCGGCTCATATCCCTGCGGCTGTTATCGGAAACAGTCGCCGGATACTCTGTCTTTTTTACAGCGACCTTAAGATTGGCAAGAAATATCCTGCCGGTTATAGGCGACATGCTCTTTATTATCTCCGGAAAGATCACAGGCATAACGTCATGTACAACCGCAATCCCATGCGGATACAGGAAAGGTACGATCGTACACAAGAATATGCCAAAGCGCCTGTTTTTGCGCAAATATAACGGAAGATCGAACTGTTCCCACATTAGCCCATTCAACCTTCCGTATCTTACAATACTTATATTCTTATATGACAGATCTGCCTTACATGATGAAGGCAAGATCACCTCAAACATATCCGGAGGAGCTATCCTGTCAAGCTCTTCCAGTATTTCACTTATATACCGCTGTACACCGCCTGCTGCTCCTGTCAGCTGGCGTCCGTCGATAGTAAACAAGGGTTCCTTCTTCATTCACAAGTCCCCTTTTATATCCACCGGTTCATGAAACGTATCAGGATGATCCTTATCAAACATTTCATTAGCCCACATTACCGTAACGAGATTGTCCGTATCAGACAGGTTCGTAATGCTGTGGGTATAGCCCGGAAGCATCTGAACTGCCTTCATATCTTCTCCGCTTACCTCAAACTCTATGATCGGGTACTCTTTTCCTGTATCCGGATCAATACCTATTCTTCGCTGACGGATCAAGCCGTGTCCTGCAACAACGATAAAAATCTCCCATTTGCTGTTATGCCAGTGAAGCCCTCTTGTTATCCCGGGATTTGCGACATTTATGCTGAACTGGCCACATTTATGTGTCCGGATAAGTTCGGTAAAGTTACCCCTCTCATCTATATTGGACTTGAAAGAATAGACCATTTTGGATTCAGGAAGGTATGACAGATATGTGGAGTACAGTTTCTTGGCAAATGATCCGTCAGGGATCTCCGGCATAAAGAGGCTCTTGGGCATGTCCTCAAACTGCTTTAAAAGATTAACTATCTCTCCAAGAGTTACATGATATGTTGTCGGCACATAGCAGTATTTTCCATCCTCTGTTCTGTGTTCTTTCCCTTCAAGCGCATCAAACATCTCCTCAACAAGATCATCTATGTAGAGTAGTTCAAGATCCGTTGACGGGTCGTTTACGGTATATTCCTCATCATTGGCAATGGCATTACAGAATGTTGCCACAGCAGAGTTGTAATGGGGTCTGCACCACTTTCCGAACAGGTTCGGGAAACGGTACACAAGCACCTTGACTCCCGTTCTGCTGCCATATTCAAAAAACAGTTCTTCTGCGGCGAGCTTGCTCTTTCCGTATTCGCTTCCGGCAAATCTGCCCGTTAGCGTGGCCTGGGAAGATGACGAGAGCATGACAGGGCAATGATTACCGGATCTTTCCAGAGTATCCAGAAGTGTCTTGGCAAATCCTGTATTTCCGGTTTGAAACTCTGCGGGGTCCTTAGGTCTGTTAACACCTGCCAGATTAAACACAAAATCAGCTCTCTTGCAAGCGTATTCCAACTCATCCTGAGTAGAGCCAATATCATATGTCATTATCTCGCCGATCGAAATATCCGGACGTGTCCTGTTCTTGCCATCCCTTATCTCTTCAAGATTGTGAACGAGGTTTCGTCCTACAAAACCATTCGATCCCGTAACAAGTATGTTCATCTGTTCTCCAAATCCAGCATGTGTTTTACGTAATCGGTTGTCATGATCTTCTCAACTGTTCCGTCTACATCAAGTCTTTTCGTATTATGCGAAGTATATGATTCTTCCGCCTGCGTCTCAACCTTACCCTGCACAAAGTACTTATCGTAGTTAAGATCCCTGTTATCGGCTGCCACGCGGAAGTACTGGCCCATATCCTCAGACCGAAGGGCCTCCTCACGGGTCATAAGAGTCTCATACAGTTTTTCTCCGTGTCTTGTCCCGATCACATTTGTTCCGGTATCCCCGAAGAGCTTCTGCACTGCCTTTGCCAGCGTTCCTATTGTGGATGCATCGGATTTCTGTATGAAAAGATCACCGGGATCCGCATGCGAGAACGCAAACTTTACCAGATCCACCGCCTCATCAAGATTCATAAGGAATCTTGTCATATCGGGATTCGTGATCGTGATAGGATTGCCGCTTCTTATCTGATCTATAAACAGCGGTATAACAGATCCGCGCGAACACATAACATTTCCGTATCTTGTACAGCAAATAACAGTATTTCCGCGCTCTGCCGCAACTCTTGCGTTGGCACGCACAACATGCTCCATCATTGCCTTGCTGGTTCCCATGGCGTTTATCGGATATGCCGCCTTATCGGTGCTAAGGCATACAACCCTTTTAACACCCGCTTCTATAGCGGCGTGAAGCACATTGTTGGTACCGATAACATTGGTCTCAACAGCTTCCATAGGGAAGAACTCGCATGACGGCACCTGTTTTAATGCTGCCGCATGAAATATAAAATCAACGCCCGGCATAG
>JAFRIL010000174.1 GCA_017432845.1 Lachnospiraceae bacterium
AGACCGTATAGAGGACCATTTTTCCACCTACCTTTCAGAAAGCTTATCCGCCAATGAACTGTGTGAAGTGTCGGTCGAGGCAGGGCCCGGTGACAAGAGAGTGGTTTCGTCGGAGGACTTTGACGCTGAGTATCTGACAGAGTGCATGAGGGAAGGCGGCAGTCCCGGATTTGATATCGATGACTGTTATTCATCCCTTGTGCTGTCGGCAAGGTTTTATAATCCCGTAACGGGAGAGTACTGTATAACAAGGGAATACTCATATGATTAGGATATGCAGGAGGGGAAGCCTGACCGTTGAGGCAGCACTTACTCTTCCGGTGTTTATGACGGGTTTACTGACGCTTGTATCTTCGCTGTATATGTGTCTTCTGTCACAGAAGATACAGGCGTCCCTCCTTCTGGCATCGGAACGTATGGCGGTTGCGGCATCAGACGGCGGGAGCGCGGATATCGGGGATGCAAAGGCCTTTCTGGCAGAAGGCCTGTCGGAGGCTGATGTGCGGTTTATCTATAACGGGATAGACGGGATGGATCTGTCGGGTTCAGAGATCTGTCATAACGAGTACATCAACCTGAAGCTGTTCTGCAGTCTCGTACCCTTTTCGGATGCGTTCGGGATCATAAAGATCCCGTTGGAGAGAAGGTGTCTGACACATATCTGGTGCGGATATGACAGAGGGTATTTTGGTGACGGGGAGTATGTATATATTACCGAAGACAGCAAGGTTTACCACTGTGACAGAAACTGCCGGCATCTTATGATCACGGTCAGGGAAACATCGCCGGGGGAGATAGCAACTGTCCGGAACGAGAGCGGTGCCAGGTACAGACCGTGCGAACACTGTCATCCGAAGCTTTCGGATGAGCATTTGTATATAACACCGCAGGGCGACAGATACCATAACCAAATTACATGCAGCGGGCTCAAGAGAAGTGTCCGCAGGGTAAGAAAGAGTGAAGCAGAAGGCAGGAGGCCGTGCAGCAGATGCGGGAGATAAAACAGATGATGGCACTTGCGGCCCTGGCGGTAAGTGCATATACGGATATAAGGGAGAGAAATATTTACATACTGCCTCTTATCGTGGCGTCAACAGGGGGCATCGTCATATCGCTTGCGGATTTTGTATTCACGCCGTGCGGTACGGGCATGCCCATACTGTCATATGATCTTCTTATCCCGGCGGTGGCGGGATTTGCCATGATACTTCTTGCCCGGACAGGAAGGATCGGGGTAGGTGAAGGAGACGGATATCTGCTGGCATGTCTTGGGATGCTTGTAGGGGTTCGTACGCAGATGTTCACGTTTGCAGCAGCACTAATATGCGGAGCAATTTATTCGGGGTATCTTCTTATATCAAAGAGGGGAAGGATGAAGACGGTCATCCCGTTTGCTCCGTTTGTGATGACGGGATTTTTGGTCACCGTGTATTATGGATTGTAGGAGATCTCTTACTAAAAAACAGGGTAGTTTTACCGTGGAGGCAGCACTTATAATGCCCGTGATACTGGGTGTTATCGTGCTGTTTATCTATATTGCGTGCTTTCTGTTTGACAGATGTACGATCGAGTATGCGGTAAGGACGGCTTGCATGATGGGAGTATATGAAGAAGGAAGGTATTCTGCCAAAGAGTGTATTGACTCGATCCTTTCCACAAAACTGATCCTGGACTGGGATACGCGGGTTGAAGTTTGCGAAGACGACGACACACTGACGGTCACGGTTTTGGCAGTACCGAAGCTTTATATGAAGCGATTCATCCACAGCGCATATGCGCTCAAACACTTTTGCCCAAACTATTAACAGAAGCGGCGCAATTTGGTATAATTCCCCTATGGTCGACAAGCTTTTTACCCTGCTGGAGAAGCAGGGATATTTAAAAATCGAGTCAAACATTCCCTTCGTAACTCTATACGTACAATATGAGATATCATCGGCCAGGGTCGTCCAGGTTCTGGACTGTATCGATGAGATACCGATAACTGTCGAGCAGTATTCGGTATTCTGCGAAAAGTCCAAGGAGCACATAAGGCAGAGGGGATATGAGGCGATCGATTTTCTGACGCTTGTCGTAACCCCTTACATAAGTGAGGCCAGGAAATTCGTTCTTGCCGATGACAGATGCTGGATCATCAACTCTCATACGATGGCGGTGATCGTATATGACAATGAACCGGATGACTTCTTCGGACTGAGAGGCGTGATAGAGGAAGGTCCGCCCTCACCCGATGTTATCGCGGCGGATGTGATTGCGGCATCCCCTGATACTGAAGTATACTATCAGCGGCACTCTTCGGGAGGAAGAGAGTTCACTCCGGTAAATACTGCGCTTGTCTTGATCAACGTGATCGTATTTCTGGTGATGTCATTCATCGGGCCTACTGACGATGTCGAGTTCATGCTGGGCCATGGCGCGATGTTCGTTCCTGCCGTGCTTGAAAACGGTGAATATTACAGATTTTTTACATGCATGTTCCTTCACTTCGGATTCATGCACCTTGCCGGCAATATGGTCGTTCTGCTGTTCCTCGGAGACAACGTGGAGCGTGCGGTCGGCAAGATAAGGTTCATACTTATATACATCCTGGGAGGACTGTTCGGAAGCTTAGGATCGTTCGTATATGCCTTAAAATACAATCTCGGGATAGTATCGGCAGGTGCATCGGGAGCGATATTTGCTCTGATCGGGGCTCTTTTGTGGCTGGTCATCCGTAACAAGGGAAGACTTGAGGATATGACAACGGTCAGGATATGTGTTCTCATAGCATACGCACTGTATAACGGGATCACGTCAGCCAATGTTGACATGGCAGCCCATCTGTTCGGCCTGTTCGGAGGTTTTCTTACAGCCGTATTACTATACAGAAAGAATAATAGGAGCATAGTTTCATGAAGATCAACATTTATTACGGAGGAAGAGGGATACTTGATGATCCGACCCTGTTCGTCATAGGCAAGATGACAGAGGTGCTTACGGAACTCAACGTCAATGTTGAAAGATTTCCCCTGTACGAGCTTCGAAACCAGATCACTTCGCTTCCCGCATCGATCAATGAAGCGGACGGGATAGTTCTCGCCACGACTGTCGAGTGGTACGGTGTCGGCGGATACATGATGCAGTTTCTTGACGCATGCTGGCTGTACGGTAACAAGGAAAAGATCGGGCAGACGTTCATGTTCCCGGTGGTGATGTCGTTATCAAGCGGTGAGCGCCAGGCCAAGACAAACCTGCAGGTAGCATGGGAGATACTCGGCGGTATCGCATGCAGTGGGCTGTGCGGATATGTTGATGATGCGACGAGCTTTGAGCTTAACGGTGAATACATCAAGATAATCGAGAAGAAGACGGAGAACCTTTACAGGACGATCTCACAGAAGATGTGCTCCCTTCCGTCAAGCAATCAGGCAGTCAAGCAGATCGTCGGAGGCACCAAGAACATACCGCTTACTCCACAGGAGACGGAGCAGCTGTCCAAGTATGCATCCGACGAACAGTATGTTGCCCGGCAGAAAGAGGATATCCAGGAGCTCTCATCGCTGTTTAAGGGCATGCTTGAGAAGAAAGACATAGATGTGAACAAGCAGTTCATCAAGGACTTTGAGGATCACTTCGCTCCCGAAGGAGTCGTAAATGCCTCCTATAAGTTCATGATAGAGGACAGAAAAAAATCACTTATCCTTGAGATAGTTGATTCCAGACTGAAGTGTTATTACGGCAATTATGATACACCCGATATACTCTGCCGTATCAAACCCGAGGTCATGGAACAGATCATAGACGGGCAGATGAGCTTCCAGAGGGCGTTCATGACCGGAGATATGCAGGTCAAGGGTGACTTCAGGATTCTGCTTCTGCTCGATCAGGTATTTACATTTTTAAGTGCGGAGGAATAGTCATGAAGAAAGACGACTGTATTTTCTGTAAGCTGGCAAACGGCCAGATCCCGACGAACACGATATACGAGGACGATGATTTTCGCGTGTTCCTGGACGCGGCTCCGGCCACACGCGGGCATTGTCTCATAGTTCCTAAGGAACATTTCGATGATCTGGAGGATCTTGATGATAAGGTTGCCGCAAAGGTGCTTCCGCTTGCAAAGAAGATCATGAAGCTGTTAAAAGAAAAGCTTGGCTGGGAAGGTTTCAATGTTGTGCAGAACAACAAAGAACTGGCAGGCCAGACAGTGTTCCATTTCCACATGCATCTCATTCCGAGATATTCCGGTGACGGACAGAATATTTTGTGGAAACCGGGCAAGCCGGCGGAAGGGGAACTTCAATCGATACTTGATGAAATCAATTCATAATCAAAAGGAGAGATCAAAAAATGAGTTCAAAAGTTACTTACGACTACAAAAAGGCCATGAAGTTTATCGGCGAGCATGAGATTGCATCCATGTGTGATATCGTCGAATCCGCCAAGGAAGTGCTGGTGTCCAAGCAGGGTGCGGGAAATGATTTTCTCGGATGGATCGATCTTCCGGTCGATTACGATAAGGAGGAGTTTGACCGTATCAAAAAGGCTGCCGAAAAGATCAGGAGTGATTCCGAGGTGCTGCTTGTCATTGGTATCGGAGGATCTTACCTGGGCGCAAGAGCTGCGATCGAGTTTTTGCGTCACAGCTTCTACAACATCATTCCGAAGGAGAAGAGGAACGCTCCCGAGATATACTTTGTCGGAAACAGTATAAGCAGTACATATATCAAGCATCTGATGGATGTTGTCGGCGACCGTGATTTTTCGATCAACATGATCAGTAAATCCGGTACAACAACTGAGCCCGCAATCGCATTCCGAGTGTTCAAGGAAAAGCTCGAGAGCAAGTACGGCAAGGCCGAAGCTGCCAAGAGGATATATGCTACGACCGACAAGGCGAAGGGGTCGCTTAAAAACCTTGCAAACGAGGAAGGTTACGAGAGCTTTGTGGTTCCCGATAATGTCGGCGGACGTTTTTCGGTGCTGACCGCTGTCGGACTTCTGCCGATCGCGGTATCAGGTGCGGACATAGACAAGCTCATGGAAGGCGCAAGAGCCGGAAGAGAACAGGCACTTACGGCTCCGTTTGAGGAAAACGGTGCGCTCCAGTATGCGGCAGTCAGGAATATACTCCTGCGCAAAGGCAAGAACATAGAGATCATGGCAAACTACGAGCCCTCGGTACATTTTGTTGCCGAGTGGTGGAAGCAGCTGTACGGAGAATCGGAAGGCAAGGATCAGAAGGGTATATACCCCGCAAGTGTCGATCTTACAACGGATCTTCACTCGATGGGCCAGTTCATACAGGACGGATCAAGGAATCTGTTTGAGACAGTTATCAATATCGAGACCTCCCGTGAGACGATCACGATCGGAGAGGAGCCTACTGATCTTGACGGACTCAATTACCTTGCGGGCAAGACGGTGGACTTTGTCAACAAGAGTGCCATGAACGGAACGATCCTGGCTCATACGGATGGCGGAGTTCCCAATACAGTCATAAATGTCCCCGAAGTGGATGAGTTCTGTCTAGGACAGCTGTTCTATTTCTTCGAGTTTGCGTGCGGTGTCAGCGGATACACTCTCGGTGTCAATCCGTTCAATCAGCCGGGTGTTGAAAGCTACAAGAAGAACATGTTCGCACTTTTGGGCAAGCCCGGATACGAGCAACAGCGTGAGGAGCTCCTGGCCAGACTGTAATGAAGACGATCATTCTGACCGGCGGCGGTACTGCCGGACATGTAACTCCCAATATCGCTTTGATACCTGCGCTTAAAACGCTCGGGTACGATGTTCATTATATTGGCTCGTACGAAGGCATGGAGAAAGCTCTGATCGCCGATTGCGACATCCCCTATCACGGGATATCATCGGGAAAGTTTCGGAGATACTTTTCTCTTAAGAATTTTACGGATCCGTTCAGGGTACTTAAAGGTTACGGTGAAGCAAAGCGGCTGATAAGGGAACTTAAGCCTTCCATCGTGTTTTCCAAGGGAGGCTTCGTGTCGGTCCCGGTCGTATGGGCGGCAAGAAAAAATCATGTGCCGGTCATAATACATGAGTCAGATATGACACCTGGCTTGGCTAATAAGCTCAGCTTTTCTGCGGCAACGAAGATATGCTGCAATTTCCCTGAGACTATCGAAAAGCTTCCGAAGGACAAGGCGGTGCTGACAGGCTCGCCGATAAGAGCGGAGCTGATGCTCGGGGATGCCGCCAAGGCAGAGCAGATTTGCAATTTCGAGGATCCTGACAAGCCCGTTATCATGGTCGTAGGAGGCAGTCTGGGAGCTGCGTCCGTAAACGACATGATAAGGCGTATACTTCCCCGCCTTACGGAGAAGTTCAATGTCCTTCATCTGTGCGGAAAAGGTAAAGCGGACGAGACTCTTAACGGGACAAAGGGATACTTTCAGATGGAGTACGCAAAGGACGAGATGAAGGACCTGTTCGCCTTGTCCGAGATCATCGTCTCGCGTGCGGGAGCAAATGCCATCTGTGAGTTTCTGGCGCTTCACAAACCGAATCTTCTGATCCCGCTTCCGCTGTCGGCATCCCGCGGAGATCAGCTCTTAAATGCGGAGTCGTTTGCCAGACAGGGATTTTCCCTTGTTCTTGACGAGGATAAGGATCTGACAGAGGATTCGCTCTACGATACGATATGTGATCTTTATGAGCGTC
>JAFRIL010000175.1 GCA_017432845.1 Lachnospiraceae bacterium
CTATGTTGTAGGTATTCCTTCACTCGGAAGCCAGGATACGATCGCACCCGCTGTATCAAAGGGTAACGAGTCGCTTCTTAACTGGCTGAACGATGAGATCAAGGCACTTGGTAAGGAGAACTTCTTCCATGCCGATTATGAAGCAACACTTATTGACACATACGGTAAGGATTACGAAGAAACACTTGTTGTTGAAGGCGGTGAGGTAGCAGGAGCTGCAAATGAGGAGAGCGCAGCGGCAGGAGACCTTGACATAGTTCCCGGAAACGGCGAGACGATTAAGATAGCAGCTTCTCCCGTACCCCATGCCGAGATACTTGCAGAGGCAGCCAAGATACTTAAGGATTACGGATATGAGCTTGACATAGTTGAATTTGAGGATTACGTTCAGCCGAACCTTGTTGTGGAATCAGGTGAATTTGACGCCAACTACATGGAGCATGTTCCTTACCTTAACAGCTTCAACGAGGAGCAGGGTACACACATTGTTGATGCCGGTGATATCCACTATGAGCCTTTCGGGATCTATCCCGGAACAAAGAAGAGCCTTGACGAGATCGGTGACGGCGACAGCATTGCGGTTCCGAACGATACGACAAACGAGGCTAGAGCGCTTCTGCTTTTGCAGGATAACGGCCTTATCAAGCTTAAGGACGGCGCAGGCCTTACGGCTACCGTAAATGATATAGTTGAGAACACTCATAACATCAAGTTCGTTGAGCTTGAAGCAGCACAGGTTGCAAGAGTCGTAAATGAGGTTGAGTATGTGGTCCTTAACGGAAACTATGCACTTGAGGCAGGTTATTCGGTAGGGAAGGATTCGATCGCTTACGAGGCAAGTGATTCGGTAGCGGCAAAGACATACGTTAACATCATCGGAGTCAAAGAGGGAAATGAAAACACCGACAAGATCAAGGCACTCGTTACGGTGCTCAGATCCGATGCGATCAAGAAATTCATAACCGATACATATGACGGAGCCGTTATCTTCTTCGAAAAGTAACAAAAAGAAACGAAAATGGAGTCAGACCCAAAATGAGCATTGTTGAGATCAGAAATCTTACCAAGAGATTTGAGGTGGAAGGGCATACGATAACCGCACTTGACGGGATCAGTCTCTCTATCGAAAAAGGCGACGTTTTCGGGATCATAGGTATGTCGGGAGCGGGCAAGAGTACACTTGTCCGCTCCATCAATTACCTGGAAAAGCCCTCGGAAGGAAAGGTCCTTATCGACGGAGTCAATCTTGAGGAACTGTCGGAAAAGCAGCTCCGTAAAGAGCGTAGCCGTATAGGCATGATCTTTCAGAACTTCAATCTTCTCGAACAGAAAAATGTCATAGACAACATCTGCTTTCCGCTTGAGATAGCAGGGGTCGCCAAAAGGGAGGCAAGAGATCGTGCAAGACAGTTGCTTAAAACGGTCAACCTTGAGGAAAAGGAAAAGGCTTATCCGTCCCAGCTGTCCGGAGGACAGAAGCAGAGGGTTGCCATCGCAAGAGCCCTCGCATCAAACCCACAGATACTTCTGTGTGATGAGGCAACAAGTGCACTCGATCCTCAGACAACAGCTTCGATACTCGGACTGCTCAAAAAGATCAATGAAGAGCTTGGGATAACGATAGTGATCATCACCCACCAGATGTCGGTCGTGACAGAAGTGTGTAAAAAGGTTGCGATCATTGATAACGGGAGACTTGTTGAAGAGGGCCTTGTGGATGAGATATTTGCGGATCCGTCATCAGATGCCGCAAAGGAACTGATCTCCGGAAGGCAGATAAGGTACACACCGGTAGACAGACTTCACGAGGAGAAGAAGATCCGCATAGTGTTTATGGAAAATTCCGCATACGAACCGGTGATAGCAAACACTATATTAAAGCTTCAGACCCCGGTGAACATACTGCGTGCCGATACACGTAACGTAAGCGGAAAAGCAGTCGGGGAGATGATACTCGGACTTCCCGAAGGCGAAGAACTACAGGAAGATATCATCAGACATCTGAAAGAATCGGGACTGGCGGTAAAGGAGGTGACCGAGAATGAATGATCAGGTTATCAAAATGCTTCTTGAAGGCATAAGGGATACTCTATACATGACTCTCGGATCCGTGATCATAGGATATATGATCGGTCTTCCGCTGGGAATACTTTTGTATGTGACAAGCGAAAAAGGACTGCATCCGAATAAGCCGGTCTACAGGGTGTGTGATTTTATATGCAATATCATCAGGAGCATACCGTTTCTGATACTCCTGATCCTGCTGATCCCTTTCACAAGATTTGTTGTCGGCCAGAGCTACGGTTCAACCGCAACGATAGTGCCCCTTGTCATATGTGCGGCACCTTATATAGCAAGAGTGGTTGAGTCGTCATTAAACGACGTTGATGCGGGAGTCATTGAGGCGGCCAGATCCATGGGCGCCAGCAATTATCAGATAGTAACGAAGGTGCTTCTCGTTGAGGCAAGAACTTCGCTTCTTACGGGATTTACGATAACAACGGGGCTCCTTCTCGGATACTCCGCAATGTCCGGAACGGTCGGCGGAGGCGGACTCGGTGATATAGCTGTCAGATACGGTTACTACAGATGGCAGACCGATATAATGATAATCACGATCGTGCTTTTGATAGTGATATTCCAGATCATACAGAATCTGGGCACCAATATATCGCTGCGTTTTGATAAGAGAAAACATTAAGGTTTTGTATGGATCCGGAAGTATTAAGATCATATCTGCCCCTTTATAAGGAGGCATTCATACTGACGCTTGAAACAGGCTGGATGGGCATAGCCATCGCTTTTGCCATAGGTATTGTTGCGGCTTTTATCCTGCATTTTCGCGTGCCGGTGCTTGCAAAGATCACATCGGTATACGTGGAACTGTTCCGTAACACACCGCTTCTCGTCCAGCTTTTCTTTATATATTTCGCTCTTCCGAAGATCGGACTGTCGATCCCCGCAAAGACCTGCGGTGCGCTTGGCCTGGGTCTTCTGGGAGGAAGCTACATGGCTGAAGGGATCAGGAGCGGGCTTGATGCCATAGGGAAATCTCAGGAGGAGTCGGCACTTGCTCTCGGGATGTCAAAAAGACAGATGTTCATGTATGTGATCTTTCCGGAAGCACTGTCGATCAGTATTCCCGGGATCGTTGCGAACGTGATCTTCCTTCTCAAGGAAACGAGTGTATTCTCTGCGATCAGCCTGATGGATCTGATGTTTACGGCAAAGGATCTGATCGGACTGTATTACGACACCACGGAGGCACTCGTTCTCCTCGTTGTATTCTACATAATTATGCTGCTGCCTGTTTCCGTGATAGGAAGCATTATCGAAAAGAAGGCAAGATACAGGACACTTGGAGTATAGGCGATGGGATTTGAAGTTCTCGCAAAAGGGAATAATGCATTAAGACTCCTTGAAGGACTCGGAGTGGCAATGAAGATAAGCCTGATATCGGTTGTGATAAGCATCGTCCTCGGGATCATAATCGGAGTCCTTGTTGCTTCAAAGCACCCGATCGCGCAGGCAATCTTTCGTGTATATCTGGAGATCGTCAGGATCATGCCACAGCTGGTGCTGCTGTTCATAGTTTATTTCGGGACCACAAAGGCACTCGGATTAAACCTTGATGCAAAGACCGCGTCGATAATCGTGTTTTCATTCTGGGGAACTGCTGAGATGGCGGATCTGGTAAGAGGAGCTCTTCTCGGTATCCCGGTCATACAGTACGAATCCGCTGCATCTCTTGGAATGCCGCCGTTTATGGTCTACAGGTACGTGATCGTTCCTCAGATCATAAGACGGATGCTCCCGCTTTCAATAAACCTGATAACAAGGATGATCAAGACGACCAGCCTTGTAATGATGATAGGGATCGTCGAGGTTTTAAAGGTTGGGCAGCAGATAATCGAAGCCAACAGAAAATCATCCCCGAATGCCGCGTTTGGCATATTTGCGACTGTTTTTATACTTTATTTTATAGCATGCTGGCCGATAAGCAGACTGGCTGCATATCTGGAGAAGAAGTGGGAGAACTGAAATGGAAGTCATACTTGAAGTAAAGAACATAAGCAAAAGTTATGATGATATAAGCGTGTTTGAAAACATCAGCCTGACCGTAAAAAAGGGAGAAGTGGTCGTGATAGTCGGTCCGTCCGGCTGCGGGAAGAGTACTTTTCTTCGCTGCATCAACGCACTTGAGAATATTCAGGAAGGTGAGATATTGCTGGACGGTGAAGCTATAGATCCGTCATCAAAAGATCTGTCAAAGATAAGGGAAAAGATAGGTATGGTGTTCCAAAGCTATGACCTGTTCCCGCATCTTACCATATTGCAAAACCTCATGCTCGCCCCGGTCAAGGTCAAAAAGACTCCGAAAACAGAGGCAGAAAAAGAGGCATTACAGCTCCTTGACAGGGTGGGCCTTTTGTCAAAAAAAGACAACTATCCCAGACAGCTGTCGGGTGGCCAGAAACAAAGAGTTGCCATAGTGAGGGCGCTTATGATGCATCCTGAAATACTCCTGCTTGACGAGATAACTGCTGCTCTTGATCCTGAGATGGTAAGAGAGGTTCTTGATGTTGTTCTGTCTCTTGCCAAAGAAGGCAGGACAATGGTGATCGTAACCCATGAGATGCAGTTCGCCAGAGCCGTCGCTGACAGGATGGTGTTCATCGATGGCGGAAAGATAGTGGAGGAAGGGAGTGCTCAGGAGTTCTTTGATGATCCGAAGACCGAAAGGCTCAGGAAGTTTTTGAATTCATTCTCTTACGAATAAACCGGATATCATTCCCCGGCTTTCCATTTGCGGATCTGTTCAAGGCGCTGTTTTACAGCGGCTTCATCACCCTGATCACCCGGGTCATAGTAACGCCTGCCCTTTAGGGCATCAGGCAGACACTGCATACGGGCCATCTTTTCTGCGGTATCATGAGCGTATATATAGCCTTTTCCATAGCCGGCATCCTTCATGAGGGATGTCGGTGCGTTTCTTATCTGGAGAGGAACCGGCTCGGCAGGGGACTCGGCAATATCAGCAGCCGCATCAATGCAGGCGCGTTCCAATGCGTTTGATTTCGGAGCCATTGACAGGTATACAGCGGCATGAGCCAGATGTACATTGCACTCGGGAAGCCCCAGAAAATGGCAGGCCTGATATGCGTTTACCGCAACATTAAGTGCGTTTGAATCGGCCATGCCCACATCCTCGCTTGCAAATCTGACCATTCTCCTGGCGATGTAGAGAGGGTCCTCACCCCCGTCTATCATCCTGCACATCCAGTAGACTGCCGCATCGGGATCAGAATTACGCATGGACTTATGAAGTGCCGAGATGAGGTTATAATGCTCCTCACCGTTCTTGTCATACAGAAGTGATCTGCGGTCCATGCATGAAGCAACAGTCTCGGTCGAAACTGTTATTATCCCGTCCGAATCAAGAGTACTGTTATTAACGACCATCTCAAGCGTGTTAAGTGCACACCTCGCATCTCCGTTTGAAAATACGGCGATGGAACGAAGGTCCTTATCCGATATTTTTATCTGCATGTTCCCAAGTCCCTTTTCGGATGACAGGGCATGCTTTAAGAGAGCGAACAGGTCGTCCTCGTTAAGTGCTTTTAATATGAATACCTTACAACGCGACAGAAGAGCGGAGTTGATCTCAAAGGAAGGATTTTCGGTCGTGGCCCCCACAAGCACGATGCTGCCTTTCTCCACGAATGGGAGGAAAGCATCCTGCTGCGCTTTGTTAAACCTGTGTATCTCGTCTGTAAAAAGGAGTGTCCTGATACCGAGCTTCCGGTTGTCCTCGGCATCCTTCATGACTTCCCTGACTTCTTTGATGCCGCTTGTTACGGCAGAAAACTCCACAAAATGAGCATTGGTGCGGTTTGCTATGATCCTGGCTAGTGTTGTCTTTCCGACGCCCGGAGGCCCCCAGAATATCATTGAGGATATCTGGTCCTTTTCTATGAGCTGTCTAAGGATCATCCCTTTTCCGACCAGGTGCTGCTGTCCGACATACTCGTCAAGAGTCTCGGGACGCAGGCGGCTCGCAAGAGGTGCCTTTGCAAATTGTGACGGAGAGTCCGTAAACAAATTCATCTGTTCCATGGCATATAGTATAACATAAGTTGCAAAACAACATTCAAACAGTGATATAATAACTGACAGGGCAAAACGGATAATACACGGAGGTTTCTGATGGAAAACAAGGCGATGAACATTAGTGCTCTTATAGACGAACTGGTCGCATACGGATTAAAGGAAGATCTTATCGACAATGATGACAGGACCTACACCATCAACCGTCTGCTTGAACTGTTTGAAGAAGGCGGATATGAAGAAAGCCCTAAAAGGGATGCGCGTCCACTTCATATGATCCTTGAGGATATGACAGAGTATGCTCTTGATAAAGGGATACTCAAAAGCGATACGACTGCTTCCCGTGACCTGTTTGACACAAAGATCATGGGACTGATCACGCCGCCTCCGTCGGTTGTTCGCCAGACGTTCTATGATGAGTATATCAGCTCATCGAAGGATGCCACGGATTGGTATTATTCGTTCTCTAAGGCCACAAACTATATCCGTACCGACCGTATCGCAAAGGACATAAAGTGGGTGGCAACATCTGCGTTCGGTAATCTTGATATCACGATCAATCTGTCAAAACCCGAAAAGGATCCGAGGGATATCGCAAACGCGCTAGGCGCGAAAAACACAGGATATCCCAAGTGCCTTCTCTGCAGGGAAAATGAAGGATATGCCGGAACGATATCGCATCCCGCCAGGCAGAACCACCGTATCATACCGATAAATCTGTGCGGACAGCCATACTATCTTCAGTACAGTCCGTATGTATATTACAATGAGCACTGCATAGTGTTTAACGAGTCGCACATACCGATGAAGATCGATGAAGACGCTTTTGCAAAGCTGCTTGATTTTGTTCAGGCGTTTCCTCATTACATGATCGGATCGAATGCCGATCTTCCGATCGTAGGAGGTTCGATCCTGACTCACGATCACTTCCAGGGTGGGTGCTATGAGTTCCCTATGGTAAGGGCCGGGTATATCGAGGAGTTTGGCCTTAACAGGTTTGATGATGTAAAGGCCGGCATAATCAACTGGCCTCTTTCGACGATAAGACTGCGTACGAAGAACATGGCGGCTCTTGTAAAGGCATGCACGATGATCCTGGAAAAATGGAGAGGGTATTCCGACGAGGATTCGTTCATATATGCGTATACGGGGGACGGGGACGAGGTGACCGCCCACAATACGATAACACCCATCGCGAGGATGCGAGATGACATGTATGAGATGGATCTGGTCCTTCGGAACAACATAACGACGGATGAACATCCGCTCGGTGTATATCATCCCCACAGCGAGTACCATCATATCAAGAAGGAAAACATCGGTCTCATCGAGGTTATGGGAATGGCGATACTGCCCGCAAGACTTCGCAGTGAACTTGGCCGTATAGAAGAGATCATAACGGATGCGATCGGTAAAGAGGACAAACAAAAGGCTATAGATGTTATCTGCTGCAGGATGGATGAGGATGACAGCCTGAAACCTCACACGGACTGGATCAGACAGATACTGACAAATGACTATGATTCGTTAAGAACTTCATATGATAAAGATGCCGGAGCCATCCGGGCATATATCCGCCAGGAGACCGGCACGGTATTCGCACATGTTTTGGAAAATGCCGGCGTCTACAAACAGACCCCCGAAGGCCTTGCCGGATTCAAAAGATTTGTTGCAACGATCGGCTACATCAGCTGATCTGGATGCAGCCGTATTTTCTGATACTGTATTTCCTGGACGCACCTTCTCCGAGGAGGGCGTCCATTTCTTTTATGTATTCGTCCGCAAAATCACTCTTTACAAACGCCTGGATCGTTCCGGCGAATCCTCCGCCGTGAACGCGCGCAACTCCTTTTGAAGGAGACGAGAGTATCTCATCGCTTAAGGCAAGAGCGATAGCCACACCCTGCTGCTCGCAGGATTTCGTGCTGTAGATGTTCTGCAGGTATTCATATGATGATCTTGCAGAGGAAGCAAACCTTCGAAGAAATCTGTCAAAATCACCTGTCAGAAGACATTCGGCCTCTGCCATCACGCGCTTGTTCTCGCCGAAGAAGTGAAGCGCACGCATTATCGCACGGTCCCCGGTAACCTTTCTTACCGACGGGATACTTTTTACGAATTCTTCTTCGGATACTTCGGACAGGACGTTCTTTTTGAAGTATGCGGCAACTGCTTTCATCTCACGCGGTATTGCGGCATAGTCGTCGGTAAGGTCCGCATGTGAAGCTTTTGTATCGGTGATCACCAGAGAATATCCGTAGTCTTCGGGATCAAA
>JAFRIL010000176.1 GCA_017432845.1 Lachnospiraceae bacterium
AATAGCGGCGCTGATGCTGTTGCAAAAAAGAGCAAAGGCTGGATAAAAGGTCTTAAAGCCGAGTTCCACAAGATAAGCTGGACATCAAAAGAAGATGTCACAAAACAGACGATAGCAGTAGTTGTGGTATCCGTAATACTTGGTCTTCTGATCGCCGTGATAGATTTCCTTCTTCAGTCGGGGATCAATTTCCTTGTTAGTCTTTGATTTTGTGAGAGAGGTAAGGCATGGCAGATACAAAAGAAACGAACAACGCCGAACTTTCGGAAGAAGTTAAGGAAGAAGCACTCGGCGAAGTGGCTGAAGGATCTGAGGAAGAAGCTGCAGCTAAGACCGGTCCGAAAGCCAACTGGTATGTTGTCCATACTTATTCGGGATATGAGAATAAGGTTAAGGCAAATATAGAAAAAACGATCGAGAACAGACATCTTGAGGACGAGATACTTGAGGTCCGTGTTCCAATGCAGGATGTTACCGAGGTCAAGAACGGCGTCCGTAAGACGAGCGCCAAGAAGATGTTCCCCGGCTATGTTCTCATCAATATGATAATGAATGATGTTACATGGTATGTCGTAAGAAATACCAGGGGCGTGACGGGATTCGTCGGTCCGGGAAGCAAACCGGTTCCTCTTTCCGACGGAGAGATGAAACCTCTTGGTATCAAGACGGAGAATGTATTCATCAACTTTACCGAAGGTGATACGGTCAACGTCATCGCAGGTGTCTGGAAGGATACGGTCGGCGTTGTACAGCGTATGGATATGGGTAAGCAGACGGCCACGATCATGGTCGAGCTGTTTGGCCGTGAGACGCCTGTTGAGATCAGTTTCGACGAGATAAACAAGTCGAATTATTAAGAGTTCCTTGTGAACTGTGGGAGGGAATCATCCCGCCACTACCACATTTATTATAGGAGGCTGTTATGGCAAAGAAAGTAGAAGGTTATATCAAACTTCAGATCCCTGCCGGAAAAGCAACACCGGCACCCCCGGTTGGCCCTGCACTCGGTCAGCACGGTGTGAACATCGTAGAGTTCACAAAACAGTTTAATGCAAGAACGGCGGACAAGGGTGACGTTCTCATCCCCGTTGTCATCACCGTTTATGCAGACAGAAGCTTTTCTTTTATCACAAAGACACCCCCTGCAGCGGTTCTTATCAAGAAGGCATGCAACATCAAGTCGGGTTCGGGAGTTCCCAACAAGACAAAGGTTGCTACACTTTCAAAAGAGAAGTGCCGTGAGATCGCAGAGATGAAGATGCCGGATCTTAATGCCGGATCCATCGAAGCAGCCATGAGCATGATAGCGGGAACTGCCAGAAGTATGGGCGTAACGGTTGAGGAGTAGGAGGAAGCTTAGATGAAACACGGAAAGAAATATAATAAAGCTGCCGAGCTTGTAGATCGCACAACTTCCTACGAGCCCGCGGAAGCTATCGCGCTTGTTAAGAAAACAGCAACAGCTAAATTTGATGAGACAGTTGAAGTTCATATCCGTACCGGATGTGACGGAAGACATGCCGAGCAGCAGATAAGAGGCGCTGTCGTACTTCCCAACGGAACAGGTAAGTCGGTAAGAGTGCTTGTGTTCGCAAAGGGGGACAAGATCGCCGAGGCTGAAGGAGCAGGTGCGGATCACGTAGGTGGCGATGAACTCATTCCGAAGATCCAGAATGAAGGATGGCTTGATTTTGATGTTGTAGTTGCAACCCCCGATATGATGGGTGTTGTAGGACGTCTTGGTAAGGTGCTCGGTCCCAAAGGACTTATGCCCAACCCCAAGGCCGGAACCGTAACGATGGATGTGGCAAAGGCCATTGCCGATATCAAGGCCGGTAAGATCGAGTACAGACTTGATAAGACGAATATCATTCACTGCCCTGTAGGTAAGGCAAGCTTTTCCGAAGAGAAGCTTTCGGAGAACTTCAATGCGCTCATGGAAGCCATTGTAAAAGCTAAACCCGCAGCGCTTAAGGGACAGTACCTTAAGAGCATCAGCCTGTCCACAACGATGGGCCCCGGAGTGAAAGTTTCCACGGCTAAGTATTGATATGTGATATTATTAACCCGGCAGTCATCTGCCGGGTTTTTGTTTTAAGATATGCTACGATACATCAGAAAAGCGAAAATCATACCGGCTGCGATCATGGCGGTATCCATGCTGGCTCTTACGGCGTGTGATGTCACTTTTGTGCTGCCCGAAACAGACGCTGTATCAGATCAGGAGTCACAAATGCCTGACAAGGCGGAAGATACGGCATCCTACGTAATCTCGATTGATAATGACGACCCGTCGGTCATCACTTCTTTTGAGGATTCAGAATCCGCCGAAGAAGAGCCGGTATATGAAGAGATATATGATCCCGTAGGAAAAGAGTACTCGGTCGAGACTGCGGATAAAAACTCCGTAACGCTTGCATTTGTCGGCGACGTGGGATTTGCGGCAGGATATGCGACCATAAACAAATACAGGGCAAACGGCAGTGATATCCATAACAGTATGGATGAAGGCGTACTAAATAACATGCAGTCCGTCGACATCATGATGGCAAACAATGAGTTCCCGTACAGTGACAGGGGAACACCGACTCCGAACAAAACATACACCTTCAGGGCTGATCCGAAGGATGTTCATATTATGAAGGATATGGGAGTCGACATAGTCGGTCTTGCAAACAATCATGCTTATGACTATGGCCCGGACGCCCTGATCGATACAATAGATACGTTAAATGACGCAAAGCTTCCGTTTGTCGGAGCCGGCAAGAATCTTGATGAGGCAAAACATCCGGCATATTTTCACGTAAACGGCCACGTTGTATCGATCGTTGCCGCCACACAGATCGAGCGGCTCGGAAGTCCCGATACAAAGGAAGCGACCGCGGATTCGCCGGGAGTACTGCGTACGCTTGATCCGGCAAAAGCAGTGGAAGCTATTAAAGAGGCAAAGTCAAACAGTGATTTTACGGTGATGTTCGTACACTGGGGGACGGAAAGCACGGACCTGGTCGAAAAGAGCCAGAGAGACCTTGCAAAAGCATATGTTGATGCGGGAGCCGACCTGATTATTGGCGCACATCCGCACTGTCTGCAGGGAATAGATTATATTGATGATGTTCCGGTGTTTTACAGTCTCGGAAACTTCTGGTTTAATTCAAGGACTCTTGATACATGTATAGTTAAGGCAACTCTTGATGAGAACTGTCATCTTCAGAGCGTTTTGTTCATACCGTGCATACAAAGAGGTTCCGGCGTTGTATCGGCAACCGACAGCGAGAAGGCCAGGATAATCGAGTATATGCGAGGAATATCCAATTATGCGGATATTGATGATGACGGTTTTGTGACAAGATCCGACAAGGACCATAATACCCAGAACGGACAGAATACATCTCCGGCAAGAAAAGCTGCTGAGCCTGAGCAGCCGGAAGAGGCCGTTGATGTACAACAGATGCCCGAGATCGCGGTACCCGAAGCGGTTGAGCAGTCCCCGGAAGCTCTTCCCGACTGGGCTGTTAACGAGTAGAAAGATGGTAAAATGTGTTGACAACCCCGATATGCTGTGATATTTTAGACAAGGTCGCAAAAGCGGCCGGCCGAAGACAGCAGGTACGGCTGCAAGGAGGGACCCACGAAGTGGGAGGATTCCTTGCTGCACGGCGAGCACTATCGACGAAGTCGATTCAGGATGTGCGAGCCTCCGAAGTCGTGTAAGCAACGTTTTGTTCGCCTGCCGAGGGAAATGAGAGTTATATTATCACTATGATTTTATGCCCGTTCCGTCTTCGGAACGGGTTTTTTTTAAACCTCGTTTTCGGCTATATCGAAATCTATAAGGAGGTAAAAAATGGCCAAGGTAGAACTTAAGAAACCTGTGATTGATGAGATCTCGGAAGTTGTCAAGGATGCACAGGGCGTTGTTCTCGTAGACTATCGCGGACTTACGGTTGAGCAGGATACGATCCTTCGTAAACAGCTTCGTGAAGCCGGCATCACTTACAAGGTCTACAAGAACACGATGATGAACTTTGCTTTCAAGGGAACGGATCTTGAGGTTCTTGCACCTCATCTAGAAGGACCCAGCGCTATTGCGGTATCCAAGGAAGACGCAACGGCACCCGCCCGTATCATCGTCAAGTTCGCTAAGGAAGCACCTGCACTTGAACTTAAAGCAGGCGTTGTGGAAGGCGTTCTTTATGATTCAAAGGGCATAGCAGAGATAGCAAAGATCCCCGGAAGGGAAGAGCTTCTTTCAAGACTGCTTGGATCACTTCAGTCACCTGTTGCCAACTTCGCACGTGTTCTTAATCAGATAGCGGAGAAGGGCGGCGAGGCAGCACCTGCAGCGCAGGCAGCATCTGCCGAGGAGAAGGCTGAAGAGGCACCCGCTGAAGAAGCAGCACCCGCAGCAGAGGCAGCACCTGCAGAAGAGGCACCTGCCGAGGAAAAGGCAGAAGAAGCAGCACCCGAAGAAGCTAAGGAAGAGTAAAAATCCCAATACTTAAACAGGAGGAAAATAAAAATGGCAAAGATGTCAACAGCAGAATTTATTGATGCTATAAAAGAGTTAACAGTATTAGAGCTTAACGATCTTGTTAAGGCTTGTGAAGAAGAGTTCGGTGTATCTGCAGCAGCAGGCGTTGTAGTTGCAGCAGCAGGCGGTGCAGCTGATGGCGGCGCAGCAGGCGAAGAGAAGAGTGAATTCGATATCGAACTTACCGAAGTAGGTCCCAACAAGGTTAAGGTCATCAAAGTCGTACGTGAAGCCACGGGACTTGGCCTCAAGGAAGCAAAGGATCTTGTTGATTCCGCTCCCAAGGTACTTAAAGAGGGCGCTTCCAAGGAAGAAGCCGACGATATCAAGGCTAAGCTTGAAGCAGAAGGTGCAAAAGTTACCCTCAAGTAAAAAAGTTTCATAAAATAAAAATAATTCTTGACTCAAAAAAGAGCTTGTGTTACCATGGATAACGCACTATTGTGGTTTCATAGGCTCTTTTTGTGCGCTTTTTTACCGAAAAACCGCTAAATATGGGGTCTTTTGGAAGTGTGCCCACAAGTGCATGCGATTAAATCTAAATAGAAAAACGGGGTGAAAACGTCAATGGAAAAGAACAGGATACGTCCGGTTACGGTTGGCAAGAGCACGAGAATGAGTTTTTCTCGTCAGAAAGAAGTTCTTCAAATGCCCAATCTTATTGAGGTTCAGAAGGATTCTTACCAATGGTTCCTGGATGAAGGTCTGAAGGAAGTCTTTGCAGACATCTCTCCGATCACTGACTACAGCGGACAGTTAAGTCTTGAGTTTGTTGATTTTAAACTTTGCGAAGAAGATGTCAAGTATTCTATTGAAGAGTGCAAGGAAAGAGATGCTACTTATGCAGCCCCTCTCAAGGTTCGCGTAAGACTGTTCATCCATAACAACGCAAGTGACAAGATCCTGGAACATGAGATCTTCATGGGCGATCTGCCTCTCATGACATCTACCGGTACATTTGTGATCAATGGTGCCGAGAGAGTCATCGTCAGCCAGCTTGTACGTTCGCCCGGCATATATTACGGGATCACTCATGACAAGTTCGGTAAGAAACTGTACTCCTGCACGGTCATCCCGAACAGAGGAGCATGGTTAGAGTATGAAACAGACTCTAATGATGTTTTCTTTGTGCGCGTGGATCGTACGAGAAAGGTTCCCGTTACGGTTCTGCTCCGCTCCCTTGGTCTTGGAACGAATCAGGAGATCCTCGATCTTTTCGGCGACGAGCCGAAGATCCTCGCTTCACTCGGAAAAGACGTTGCGACCAACTATCAGGAAGGTCTGCTTGAATTATATAAGAAGATACGTCCCGGTGAGCCTCTTGCCGTAGAAAGCGCAGAGAGCCTTATCAATGCTATGTTCTTTGATGCAAGAAGATATGATCTTGCAAAGGTCGGACGTTACAAGTTCAATAAGAAGTTAATGCTGCGCAACCGTATCAGGAACAGGGTTCTTGCTGAGGATGTTGTGGATCCCAATACCGGAGAGATAATCGCAGAAGCCGGCGCAACGGTAACTGTCGATCTTGCCGACAGAATCCAGAATGCCGCAGTTCCCTACGTGGTTATCCAGTGTGATGAAAGAAACGTAAGAGTTCTTTCCAATATGATGGTTGATATAACAAGCTTTGTAGATTGTGATCCGAAGGAACTCGGTATTACGGAGCTTGTTTATTATCCTGCTCTCCAGTCGCTTCTTACGGAATACAAGGACGATATGGAAGGACTGGCAGAGGCGATAGCCGATTCGGTACATGCGCTGATCCCCAAGCACATCACACCGGAAGATATTTTTGCTTCCATTAACTATAATATCCATCTTGAGTACGGCATCGGACACGATGATGATATCGATCATCTCGGAAATCGCCGTATCCGCGCTGTCGGAGAGCTGCTTCAGAACCAGTACAGGATCGGTCTTTCAAGACTTGAAAGAGTCGTTCGTGAGAGGATGACAACACAGGATCTTGAGGGCATCGCTCCCCAGCAGCTGATCAATATCAAACCTGTTACGGCTGCGGTGAAGGAATTCTTCGGATCATCCCAGCTGTCACAGTTCATGGACCAGAACAATCCTCTCGGTGAGCTTACACATAAGAGAAGGCTCTCAGCTCTCGGTCCCGGAGGTCTGTCAAGAGACCGTGCCGGATTCGAAGTCCGAGACGTCCACTATTCACATTACGGAAGAATGTGTCCCATCGAGACACCTGAAGGTCCCAACATCGGACTTATCAACTCCCTTGCTTGTTATGCGCGCATCAACGAGTACGGATTTGTTGAAGCGCCTTACAGAAAGATAGATCATTCCGATCCGGAAAATCCCGTTGTAACGGATGAGGTCGTATACATGACTGCCGATGAGGAAGACAACTATCATGTTGCACAGGCTAACGAACCGCTCGATAAGGACGGACACTTTGTAAAGAACAACGTATCCGGACGATATCGTGATGAGACCCAGGAATACGACAAGTCCATGTTTGAGTTCATGGATGTGTCGCCTAAGATGGTGTTCTCAGTGGCTACGGCACTTATTCCTTTCCTGGAGAACGATGATGCCAACCGTGCTCTTATGGGATCGAACATGCAGCGTCAGGCTGTTCCGCTTCTTTGTACCGAAGCTCCGGTCATAGGAACGGGAATGGAGCCTAAGGCAGCTGTCGACTCGGGTGTCTGCGTTGTTGCCAAAAAGAGCGGAACGGTCGTAAGTTCCGTATCGGACGAGATCGTTATCAAGAACGATGACAAAACGATGGAAACTTACCACCTTACCAAGTTCCTTCGTTCCAACCAGTCCAACTGCTACAACCAGAAGCCTATCGTCGATAAGGGCGAGCATGTTGAAGCAGGACAGGTTATTGCAGACGGTCCTTCAACGTCGAACGGAGAGATGGCTCTCGGTAAGAACCCTCTTATCGCATTCATGACATGGGAAGGTTACAACTACGAGGATGCCGTTCTTCTGTCGGAAAGACTTGTTCAGGAAGATGTTTATACTTCAGTTCATATTGAAGAGCATGAAGCGGAAGCAAGAGATACAAAGCTCGGACCCGAGGAGATAACAAGAGACGTTCCCGGTGTTGGAGAAGATGCATTAAAGGACCTCGATGAAAACGGTATCATCCGTATCGGTGCCGAAGTCCGTGCAGGTGATATCCTTGTCGGAAAAGTCACCCCTAAGGGAGAGACCGAACTTACGGCAGAGGAAAGACTCCTTCGTGCCATCTTCGGTGAGAAGGCAAGAGAGGTCAGGGATACATCCCTTAAGGTCCCTCACGGTGAATACGGTATCATCGTGGATGCAAAAGTATTTACAAGAGAAAACGGCGATGAACTTCCTCCGGGAGTGAATCAGTCGGTCAGAATATACATTGCCCAGAAGAGAAAGATATCTGTCGGCGATAAGATGGCAGGCCGTCACGGAAACAAGGGTGTTGTATCCCGTGTTCTTCCGATCGAGGATATGCCTTATCTGCCGAACGGACGTCCCGTGGATATCGTCCTCAATCCCCTCGGTGTTCCTTCACGTATGAACATCGGACAGGTTCTGGAGATCCACCTGTCGCTTGCGGCAAAGGCACTCGGATTTAACATCTCCACCCCCGTATTTGACGGTGCGGATGAGGATGACATCATGGATACGCTCGATCTTGCGAACGACTATGTCAATCTTCCTTTTGATTCCAAGGAAGCCAAGGAGCAGAAGGACAAGTCGGGTGTGACTTTTGAGAGCCTGCACAAGGATGAACTTCTTCCCGAAGTGTTCGAATACCTGTCGGAGAACAGAGATCACAGATCTTTGTGGAAGGGTGTGCCTATATCAAGAGACGGTAAGGTCAGACTGCGTGACGGACGTACGGGAGAATACTTTGACAGTCCGGTCACGATAGGACACATGCATTACCTGAAGCTCCACCACCTTGTTGACGATAAGATACATGCCCGTTCGACGGGACCGTACTCACTCGTCACCCAGCAGCCTCTGGGCGGTAAAGCTCAGTTCGGCGGACAGCGTTTCGGTGAGATGGAAGTTTGGGCGCTTGAGGCATACGGCGCATCATATACTCTTCAGGAGATCCTGACAGTCAAATCGGATGATGTGATCGGCCGTGTCAAGACATATGAGGCCATCATTAAGGGCGACAACATTCCTGAGGGCGGAATACCCGAATCGTTCAAAGTCCTTCTCAAGGAACTTCAGTCGCTTGGACTTGATGTAAGAGTTCTTAAAGATGACAATACGGAAGTAGAGATCAAGGAAACCGTTGATTACGGCGAAACAGACATGCGAAGCGTTCTTGAAGGTGATTTCAAGGATTACCGCAAGGACGAGAATTTCGCAAAGAGCGGATACAGCACGCAGGAGTTTGACGCAGAGAGCGGAGACCTTGTTGATGTCGAGGAAGAGTCCGAAGAAGAATTCGAGGAATCGGATGAAGGCTTCGACGAGAGCTTTGATGACACAGAAGAATGATTAAAGCCAATACTTTTCGTAAAGGAGTAAACAATGGCAGAACAGAATAAAGAAGCTTATGAGCCTTTAACATTTGATGCGATCAGGATCGGTCTTGCATCACCCGAGAAGATCAAGGAGTGGTCAAGGGGTGAAGTAAGAAAGCCCGAGACGATCAACTACAGAACACTCAAGCCCGAGAAGGACGGACTGTTCTGTGAAAGGATCTTCGGACCCTCTAAGGACTGGGAATGTCACTGCGGTAAGTACAAGAAGATCCGTTATAAGGGTGTGATCTGTGACCGTTGCGGAGTTGAAGTCACAAAGGCAAATGTCAGACGTGAACGGATGGGCCACATAGAGCTTGCGGCACCCGTTTCACATATCTGGTATTTCAAGGGTATCCCGAGCAGAATGGGACTTATCCTCGACCTTTCTCCGAGAACACTTGAGAAGGTGTTGTACTTTGCAAACTACATAGTACTTGACCCGATGGCTACCGATCTTAAGTACAAGCAGGTACTTACCGAGGCAGAATACCAGAAGGAATACGAGGAATACGGCTACGGCAAGTTCCGTGTCGGAATGGGTGCCGAGGCGATCAAGGAACTTCTGATGGCTATCGATCTTGACGCCGAAGCGGAAGAGCTCAAGGCGGAACTTCTTGAATCAACCGGCCAGAAGAAGGCAAAGATCATAAAGAGACTTGAGGTAGTTGAGGCATTCCGTGAATCCGGAAACAAGCCCGAGTGGATGATAATGGATGTTATCCCCGTTATCCCGCCCGATCTTCGCCCTATGGTACAGCTTGACGGCGGAAGATTTGCCACATCCGATCTTAACGATCTGTACAGAAGGATCATCAACCGTAACAACCGTCTGAAGAGACTTCTCGAACTCGGAGCACCTGACATCATCGTCCGCAACGAGAAGAGAATGCTTCAGGAGGCAGTTGACGCGCTTATTGATAACGGCCGTCGCGGACGTCCGGTAACCGGCCCCGGCAACAGACCTCTCAAGAGTCTGTCAGATATGCTCAAGGGAAAATCAGGACGTTTCCGTCAGAACCTCCTCGGAAAGCGTGTTGACTATTCGGGACGTTCGGTTATCGTTGTAGGTCCGGAACTTAAGATATATCAGTGCGGTCTCCCCAAGGAGATGGCAATAGAGCTGTTCAAGCCTTTCGTTATGAAGGAGCTTGTTGCCAACAAGTCAGCTCACAATATAAAGAATGCGAAGAAGATGGTTGAGAGGCTCCGTCCCGAGGTTTGGGATGTGCTTGAGGATGTCATCAAAGAACATCCTGTAATGCTCAACCGTGCGCCTACACTTCACAGACTCGGTATCCAGGCATTTGAGCCTATCCTTGTCGAAGGTAAGGCGATCAAGCTCCATCCGCTTGTATGTACCGCATTCAACGCCGACTTCGACGGTGACCAGATGGCAGTGCATCTTCCTCTTTCGGTTGAGGCACAGGCAGAGTGCAGATTCCTGCTGCTTTCGCCCAATAACCTGTTAAAGCCTTCGGACGGCGGTCCCGTTGCGGTTCCTTCACAGGATATGGTTCTTGGTATCTACTATCTCACCATGGAGAAGATGAGAGATCTTTCCAAGGATCCCGATTTTGAAGGTGAGGCTGCCATGAGCTTCCCTGCAACTGATGAGGAGGCACAGAAGGCAAAGGCAAGGATCAAGGAGCTTAACGGCGACAATTCTGCAGAAGCAAAGCAGGAGAGGGAACAGATCCGTTCCTCATTCATAGAGGCTTCAAAGGCAGCGTTTTATGCATACCAGGAAGCCAAGGCAAAGGCTGTCAAGGCAGGAAAGAGCGTTGACTCGGTTAAGGGGGCGCCCATTGAGCGCGACACTCTTATAAGAGTGAATATCGATCCCGAGCGTGACAGATGGATCGTATGTGAGATGGTCGATGTACTCGGCAGATATTTCACTTCGATGAACCAGGCGCTTCTTGCATATGAAAATCAGGAGATCACGCTGCACCAGCCGATCAACGTTTACAGGAGCAAGACTCTTCCTGACGGAAGCGAAGTATCCGGTGTCATCAAGACAACACTCGGACGCCTGATCTTCAATGAGATCCTTCCTCAGGACCTGGGATTTGTTGACAGAGAAGATCCCGAGAACGCTCTTAAGCTCGAGGTTGATTTCCATGTCGGAAAATCACACCTTAAGAAGATACTTGAAAAGGTTATAAACAATCACGGCGCAACAAAGACGGCTGAGGTTCTTGATGATATCAAGGCTATGGGCTACAAGTATTCAACCCAGGCTGCAATGACGGTTTCGATCTCCGATATGACCGTTCCCGCTGCCAAGCAGAAAATGCTTGATGAGGCACAGGTTACCGTTGAGACGATCACACGTAACTATAAGCGCGGTCTTATTACGGAAGAAGAAAGACACGACGGCATCATCAATACATGGAAAGCTACCGACGAGAGCATCACGAACGAGCTTATTG